>CAUORV010000096.1:0-5280 GCA_963507085.1 uncultured Atopobium sp. | reverse complement strand
AAATGCCGAGAAGCTCGTTGTTGACGTGGAGTTCTTCTTCAAAATCGGCAGGGTATGTTGGGGCAGGGGCAGGAGCTTCATTCTGATTGATTGCCGGCGCAGAAGTTTGGGATTCAGAAACTGTAGTACTAGAGACAGAACTTGTTGCATTCAGTGCCTGTTGCAACACTGAAGGAGCGGCCTCAAGCGTCTTCTCTTCATCGGAGCCGTCGTAGGGATTGTAGGTAACGGTAAGCGAGATGGTTGGCTCGGGCACTACAGGTTCGGGCACTGTAGGCTCGGCAGCTTCATTCGCTGGAGTGGGTGTTTCGGTTTCGACAGGTTCTGGAGCGGCATTATCGGTTCCAGCGGGCTCTGGAGCAGCGTCATCGGTAGATTCTTGCTGGAGATCTTCTTCAGGCACCTCTGCAGTAGGCGTCGCTGCAACAGGTGCCTCAGCAGCAGGCGTCGCTGCAACAGACAATTCTTCCGAGCTCTCTACGACAGGCACCTCCTCTGGCTCCGTCGACTCTTTCTGGGTAGGAAGTTCTTCCGCTTCAGGCTCCGCCTCAACTATCAAGTGCTTTGGCTTGAGAGCTCGAATGGACTTTGCTCCACGGCGGCGTTTCCATGGTTTGCCGTTGTTTTGCGACTCGACGTTTTTCTCGCCAGCTACAAGGGCAGCCTCAAAGATGTCAAAAGTCAAAAGCGTTGCGTAGACGTAACCCTTTTTGAAGGCTGTGATCTTAATGAAATCGGGGCACGCCTCCATGAGAGCGCGGATGTCGTCAAAGCCAAAATCCTGCGGTGCAAGGTCGTCTTCAATGAGCACGCCCTCAACGGTAGAGAGGGGAGTCTGCTTAGAGACGCCAATGGTTGCTTTGAGTAGTTTATACAGGTAGAGAGCGTGTTCTTGTTTTATAACAGCCATGATGCTCCTGAGATAGTAGTTAGTGGACTACATACTACTCGATTTTGAACAGACAAAGATACTGATTGTGCATAGAAAGTCGCAATACGTGGCAAAAAGCAAGAGCTGGACTGATAGAATAAAGCTAGATTGAAGGGAGCCCATATGATTGGTCGTTTTATTAAGAGAGCTGCAGTTAGAGCTGCAGGTTTAGCAATTACTCAGTATGCCGCAAAGGCAGCACTTCAATCCGAGGCTGGAAGAAAGCTGCTTGCTACAACGGCTTCTAAGGCTGCTAACTTAGCAGGTAATATCGCAAAAGAGCAGCTTACAGCTGGGTTTAATGCTCATATTAGGCCAGCACTGCCAAACGGCGATGCTATTCAGTCATCAGTCGCTCGTGCTCAGTCTGCGCTTCGTTCGGCTCAGACTTCAGTTTTGGCTGCTCAGGCCCAGCTTCAGTCTAATCTAGAGAATCGTTTTTCTCGCCCAAAGAACAAGCTTTCAAAGCAGCTTGCAAGCACTGCAGAGTCGCTTGAAGAGATGGGGGAGACCCTGGCTGAGCATCAAGATGCTGCTACAGACATTGCAGTTGCAGATGCTGTTGAGGGAATTGCTGCTCAAAATGGACAGAACTCTGACGCTCTGTTAGCCTCTACCAAAAAACGCAAGACGTTAAGAAATGTGGCAATTGCCGGTGGCGTTGTGGCTGGTGCTGCTCTTGGTTTAGCTGCATACGGCGCTTATTCCATTGCTCCACGCAAGCAAAATGATCGCCTGCTTCTGGAGCGCTGGCACGAGATTGCTCGCCATCGCTATGCTCACCGTGGCCTTTACAACAACGAGTCTGGCATTCCAGAGAACTCCCTGCTTGCTTTCCGTGCAGCTGTCGAGAAGGGCTTTGGCTCCGAGGTTGATGTTCACCTGACCGCAGACAATAAGCTGGTTGTTGTTCACGATTCAGCACTTGATCGCCTCTGTGGTGTACAGAAGATTGTTGAGGAGTCCACGCTGGAAGAGCTTCGTGGTCTTAGACTTCTTGCTACCGACGAGCAGATTCCAACGTTTGAGGAAGTCCTTGAGGTCTATGCATGGAGTGGTTCCGGTGAGCTACCTGCACCTTTGATTATTGAGGCTAAGACACGCAACAATAACGCTGAGCAGCTGACAGAAAAGATTATGCAGGCTCTTGATCTTCGTCCCGTTCGTGCATGCATCGAGAGCTTTGACCCTCGCGTTTTGCAGTGGCTGCGTCAGAACCGTCCTGAGATGCTTCGCGGCCAGCTCTCAGAGAATTTCCTGGTTGACCGTCAGACTAAGCACATGAACATTGCTACACGAGCTGGCGCTACAGCTCTCTTTGGTAATTCTGTTGGTCGTCCAGACTTCATTTCATACAAGTTTGAAGATCGCAAGAACCCCTTTGTTAAGCTGGCTTGCAATACCATGGGCGCACACCTTATCACCTGGACCGTTAGGAGCGAGGAGGACATGATTGCCTCCGAGCTTGAAGGTGCACCTGTCATTTTTGAGGGATTTATCCCAACTCCCGCGTCGCTGATCAACTAGCTTTCTACTTAGCGAGAAGAACGTTTGGCTTAAACTACGGCCAAAATTTATAGGTTTATCTGGGACTCCACGGGTTTCTCGCCCGCGGAGTTTCTTGTGAAAAGTTCCTTAAGATTGTTGTATGAATATATGTACATATATCAATTTAAGGAGTAGACTAGGCATAACAACAACCCAAGGAGGAGCTATGAGCTCAAAGACAAAGGTGAAAATTGCTCGCATTGTCTGTTCTGCTGTTTTGCTAGGTATTGCTTACGCGGTTGAACACGCATTTGACCTGCAGCTCTGGCAGGCACTGTTGCTTTACCTGTTGCCTTACGCTGTTGCGGGATACGATGTTGTTCTAGAAGCATGGGAGAGCATTACTGAGGGCGAGTGCTTTAACGAAGACTTGCTCATGACCATTGCTACTGTTGGTGCCTTGCTCATTGGTTTTGTGCCTAACGGTTCTCCTATGTTTGATGAGGCCGTCTTTGTCATGCTGTTCTTCCAGGTAGGAGAAGTGTTTGAACACCTTGCTTCCGATAACAGCAAGAAATCTATTGCCAAGCTTATGGATATCCGTCCTGACAGCGCAACGGTTGAACGTGACGGACAGCTGCTTACTATCTCTCCAGAAGAAGTTGGGCTAGGAGAGATTATTGTGGTCAAACCCGGCGACCGTGTCCCTGTTGACGCAGAGATCGTCGAGGGTTCTACCAGTCTTGATACCGTTGCTCTTACTGGTGAGAGCGTGCCTCGTGACGCAACGGTGGGAGACAATATTATCTCAGGCTGTGTAAACCTTTCTGGTGTGGTACGCGCCCGCGTTACTCACCTCTTTGAAGACTCTACTGCTTCCCGCATCATTAAGCTGGTAGAGAGCTCAAACCAAAACAAGTCCAAGAGCGAGAGGTTTATTCGTCGTTTTTCTCGCGTGTATACTCCAGCAGTTGTTTACAGTGCCATTGCGCTGGCGTTTTTGCCACCACTGCTTTCGGGGGACTTTGTAGCTAACGCTTCTACCTGGGCTGTAAGGGCGCTTACCTTCCTTATTGCATCTTGTCCGTGTGCGCTGGTAGTTTCCGTGCCACTGGCCTTCTTTGGCGGTATTGGCGCTGCTTCGAAGGAGGGCATCCTAATCAAGGGCTCTTCGTACATTGATATGCTTTCTACCCTTGATACCGTTGCCTTTGACAAGACCGGTACGCTGACTGAGGGCGTTTTTGAGGTCCTTGCTGTTCATCCTCAGGCCATTGGCGAGAAGGACCTTCTGCACCTAGCTTCTCACGTTGAGATGCACTCCACGCATCCCATTGCTGCAGCTCTTCGTGCTGCTTATCCAAGCGAGGACGATGACTGTGTTATCACGGACATCAAAGAAATTGCTGGTCAGGGCATTTGCGCTAACGTGAATGGTAAGAGCGTTGCTGTTGGCAACAGCGCACTTATGGAGAGCGTAGGAGCTTCTTGGAAAGCGTGCGAGAACCACGGAACCATCATTCACGTGGCTGTTGATGGAACCTACATGGGCCACATTGTTATTTCTGACCGCGAACGAGCTGATGCTCCAGCAGCAATCGCTTCCCTCAAAAACGTTGGCGTTTCTAAGGTTGTTATGCTCACGGGCGATAAACGCGACGTTGCAGAAGAGATTGCTGCTCAGATGGGCATTACTGAGGTTCGTGCTGAACTGCTTCCACAGGATAAGGTTTCTGCCGTTGAAGGCCTTCTTGCCCAAAAGACAGCTGGTAAGTCCCTTGCTTTTGTCGGTGACGGCATCAATGATGCACCCGTTCTTGCACGCGCTGATGTAGGCGTTGCTATGGGCGTTTTGGGGTCTGATGCTGCTATTGAGGCCGCCGACGTAGTTCTTATGGACGACAAGCTTTCTAAGCTCTCAAAGGTCGTAAAGATTGCTCGTCATACCTTGGGTATTGCAAAGCAAAATATTGTGTTTGCTATTGGCGTTAAGGTTGCTGTTTTGATCCTTGCAGCCTTTGGTTTGGCTCCCATGTGGCTAGCGGTCTTTGGAGACATAGGCGTTATGGTGCTTGCGGTTCTTAATTCCACTAGAGCTTTGAATATAAAGTCGATCAAGTAAAAGAGTCAGGGCTGTTGGCCTAAAAAAGAGCGCTCGCAAAGGAGCGCTCCTACAAAGGTTGTTTTCACAAACGGCTGTTTCTACACATAGCCAATTACAAATTACTGAGCCTTCTTACGAAGTCTACGAGCACGGTTTGCAAGATTGCGGACCGTGCTTTCCATTCCATGAGGAACGTAGGTTAGTGACTCTAAATCTTCTGGAAGGTAGTCAACAAGACTGACAGGCTCTGTGGGTGTGAAATCTGCTGGCACAGGACCTGGAGCAATCAGATACGCGTGAACCTTAGCACCCTGGGCACCAAGTTTTTGCTCATACTCGCTAGGAACGTCATGAGGAAAATCAGCCTGAGCATCACGCGTTTGCCAAATAAAGTTGTAGCCTGCAACTTCAACTTGCTCAAGAGAAAAGTCATAAAGTGGCTGGCTGTCTGTTTTAAGACGAACAACGCCCTCTTTAGTTAAAACATTTCTATACTGCATAAGACGCTCAGCATCAGTGAGGCGCAACTTTGCCTGTCTAATCCTAGGAAATGGAGCAGGGAAGTTGAGATAGATTACAGAGACCTCTTCTGGCGAGAAGTATTCATCAATCTTCATACCAGTACCAGGAACTACGACGGCATTAGGCACTCCTGCTTCATAAATTGTTTTAGCAGCATATGAAATACAGATAGGTTCTGTGTCAATGGCTACAAAAAGCACGTTAGGATTTGCCTTAGCTTGAGCGGCAGTAAAAG
>CAUORV010000095.1:0-5320 GCA_963507085.1 uncultured Atopobium sp. | reverse complement strand
GCTCAGAAGTTTGAGCTTGATAATCCAGAACTTGTTTGTCGTTGGAGACTGGCTGGAGGTGTCCTCCCTCTTGATAACAGGCACTTGCGTGCGCTGAGCAAGCGAGTTGTTGCGCAAAAAGAGGTTTCTTCGCACTTGATTGCTTGGGCTAAGCAGCACATTGAGGGAACGCTTAAAGAGGGGTCACAAGAGTTTCCAGATGGCGTTCTTATGATTTTGCTTGAGAGTAATGGTCAAGCTGCTATGACTGTTGGACCTTATCGGTCTTTGGAAGAGCGTTCTGTTCTGTCTCTTGTGGGACGTGCAAGGATTTCACAGCGAGAAGAGCAGCAAACTCATTGTGCACCAGAGGTGCTTTGGCTGGTAAAAGACGGAAAGCTTATTGCGGGTGTCTCGGAAGAAAGCGTTCGATCGGGAGTCACAAGTTTAGTGTTAGATCTGGCACAGACTCTTCATGAGCCAACAGAGTTTAATCCAGACGTTATTGCCCAGGTATTTGATGGAACTGCCGAATTTGATGAAGCTTTCCTTACTTCAGATGAACATGGAATCGTATGTGCCTCTGATGCTGAAGGTGAGATAGGAGAGCGTTTCTTATTTGGTTATAAGAAGCTTTGCGAGATCAAAGCGGCTAAGTAATCAAAAGAGATATGACGCTAAAGATAGGTTATTAAAAAGGCACTCAACGTGCAGCAAGACTTTCGTGCGTTGAGTGCTTACGTAAAAGTTTGTCCAATTTTCAGACAGATGGCTGCTTGTGTACTTGAATATTTTGTCGATTTACAAAAAAGTTCTACTTTACTGTTATGTTTATTTTGCAATTCCGCAGGTAGAAAATCCTACCTGAAAATAGGTATTTATTGGCTCATATTTCTGATTTGTTTCATTGTTTTTTTGCGCAATAATAAAAGCATTATGCGACCGCTGCCGGCCGAACTATGAAACTTGTTTCCGTAGTCACCCAGGGTCTACAGCTTTATTTTGGATCGCACAGACGCATACTGTGAGAAATCACAGATTAGGCAAGGAGAGGAAATGGCAAGAAAGTTTAAGTCCATGGACGGTAACAACGCCGCGGCTTACGTGTCGTATGCGTTTACCGAGGTAGCGGGCATTTACCCAATTACCCCATCAAGTCCAATGGCAGACTATGTTGACCAGTGGTCCGCCCAGGGTGTAAAGAACATCTTTGGTACAACCGTCAAGGTTGTCGAGATGCAGTCCGAGGCTGGCGCAGCTGGTGCTGTTCACGGTTCTCTTGGTTCAGGCGCTCTGACCACTACCTACACCGCTTCTCAGGGCCTCTTGCTCATGCTTCCAAACATGTACAAGATTGCCGGCGAGCAGCTTCCTGGTGTTTTCCACGTCAGCGCACGTACCGTTGCAACCCATGCACTGAACATCTTTGGCGATCACTCTGACGTAATGTCTGCTCGCCAGACTGGCTTTGCACTTCTCGCAGAAGGCAACGTCCAGGAGGTTATGGATCTGGCTCCTGTTGCTCACCTCGCAGCAATCAAGGGCAAGGTTCCATTTGTTAACTTCTTCGACGGCTTCCGTACTTCTCACGAGATTCAGAAGGTTGCTGTTTGGGATTACGCTGATCTGGCTGAGATGTGCGACATGGACGCTGTCCAGGCATTCCGTGATCACGCACTGAATCCAGAGCACCCATCAAGCCGTGGTTCCCACGAGAACGGCGATATCTTCTTCCAGCACCGCGAGGCATGCAACGAGGTTTATAACCAGCTGCCAGCAGTTGTTGAAGACTACATGAACCAGATCAACGCTAAGCTTGGTACTGACTACGGTCTGTTCAACTACTACGGTGCAGAAGACGCTGACCGCGTTGTTATCTGCATGGGTTCCTTCTGCGATACCCTCGAAGAGGTTATCGACTACCTGAACGCTCATGGCGAGAAGGTCGGTCTGGTTAAGGTCCGCCTCTATCGTCCATTCTCTGTCAAGCACTTTGTTGACGTTCTTCCTGAGTCCGTCAAGAAGATTGCTGTTCTCGACCGCACCAAGGAGCCGGGTTCCGTTGGTGAGCCTCTCTACGAAGACGTTGTTTCTTCCCTCTATGAGGCTGGTCGTACAGGCATTAAGGTTGTTGGCGGTCGTTACGGCCTTGGTTCCAAGGACACCCCACCATCATCCGCATTCGCAATCTTCGAGGAGCTCAAGAAGGATGCTCCTCAGCGTGAGTTCACCGTTGGTATTGTCGACGACGTTACTAACCTGTCTCTCCCAGAGGATCCAGAGGCTCCTAACACTGCAGCTGAGGGCACCATTGAGTGCAAGTTCTGGGGTATCGGCGGTGACGGTACCGTTGGTGCTAACAAGAACTCCATTAAGATTATTGGTGACCACACCGATAAATATGTTCAGGCATACTTCCAGTATGACTCCAAGAAGACCGGCGGTATCACCATCAGCCACCTGCGCTTCGGTGATCACAAGATTCGTTCTCCTTACTATGTCACCAAGGCAGACTTTGTTGCATGCCACGTTCCTGCATACATCATCAAGGGCTACAAGATGGTCCGCGACGTCAAGCCTGGCGGTACCTTCCTGGTCAACTGCCAGTGGGATGCAGAGGAGTTTGCACACCACCTGCCAGCAGAGGCAAAGCGCTACATTGCTAAGAACAACATCAATGTTTATCTGATCAACGCAATTGACCTTGCCAAGGAAATTGGTATGGGCAAGCGCACCAACACCATTCTTCAGTCTGCATTCTTTGCTCTTGCAAAGGTTCTTCCAGAGGCAGACGCACTTCAGTACATGAAGGATGCTGCAACTCACTCTTACCTGAAGAAGGGCCAGAACGTCGTTGATATGAACCACAAGGCAATCGACGCTGGTGCTACTGCATTTACTAAGATTGAGATTCCTGCTGATTGGGCTACTGCAGAGGATGCTCCAAGCACAATCACCCTTGAGGGCCGTGAGGCTCTGCTCAAGCAGGTTCGTGACATCATGACTCCAGTCTCTCGTATGGAGGGTGACGCACTTCCTGTTTCTGCATTTAAGAACCACGTTGATGGCCAGTTTGAGCTTGGCGCTGCTGCTTACGAGAAGCGCGGCATTGCTGTTGTTGTTCCTGAGTGGAACGTCGAGAAGTGCATTCAGTGTAACCAGTGCGCTTATGTCTGCCCACACGCAGTCATTCGTCCATTCGTCCTTACCGACGAAGAGGTTGCTGCTGCACCAGCACAGTCTCAGTTCAAGGATGCCGTTGGTCCTAAGGCTAAGGGCTACAAGTTTGAGATTGCAGTTTCTCAGCTCGACTGTACCGGTTGTTCTAACTGCGTCTACATCTGCCCTGCAGATGCTCTGACCATGAAGCCAATCGAGGAGCAGGCGTCCAAGCAGGAGATCTTTGACTACGCAGTCAACCACGTCTCCGAGAAGACCGAGCTTGTTGCTAACAACGTCAAGGCATCCCAGTTCAAGAAGCCTCTTCTTGAGTTCTCTGGTTCCTGCGCAGGCTGCGCTGAGACCAGCTACGGCCGTCTGGTCACTCAGCTCTTCGGCGATCGTATGTTCATCTCCAACGCAACCGGCTGCTCCTCCATTTGGGGTAACCCAGCTTCTTGCTCACCATTCACTACCGATGCAAACGGCCACGGCCCAGCATGGAACAACTCCCTCTTTGAGGACAATGCAGAGCACGGTATGGGTCTGATGCTTGGTCACCAGGCACAGCAGAAGCGTCTCCTGGAGCTTGCTCAGCAGCTTGTCGATGAGGACGGCGCATCTCAGGACCTCAAGGATGCTGCTAAGGCATGGATTGAGTCCGTCAACGACGCAGCTCTCTCCAAGGAAGCTTCTAAGACCTTCGTAGTTGAGCTTGAGAAGTCTGATCTTCCAGCAGCTAAGGAAATCCTTGCTAACAAGAGCTTCCTCACCAAGAAGTCCTTCTGGATCTTCGGTGGCGACGGTTGGGCATACGACATCGGCTTCGGTGGCCTTGACCACGTTCTTGCTTCCGGCGAGGACATCAACGTCTTTGTCTTCGACACTGAGGTTTACTCCAACACCGGTGGTCAGTCCTCTAAGGCTTCCCGTCTTGGCCAGGTTGCACAGTTTGCTGCAGCTGGTAAGGACATCAAGCAGAAGAACCTTGCTGAGATTGCTATGACCTATGGTTACGTCTATGTTGCTCAGGTCTCCATGGGCGCAAACCTCCAGCAGACTCTCAAGGCAATTGCTGAGGCAGAGGCTTATCCAGGACCATCCCTCATCATCGGTTACTCCCCATGCGAGATGCACTCCATCAAGGGCGGCATGGCTCACGCACAGGAGGAGATGAAGAAGGCAGTCGAGACCGGCTACTGGAACCTCTATCGCTTCAACCCAGCTGCACCTGCAGGTAAGAAGTTCACGCTTGACTCCAAGGCACCTAAGGGTGGCTACCAGGAGTTCCTGATGAACGAGGCTCGTTACAGCCGACTCACCCGCGAGTTCCCAGAGCACGCAGAGAAGCTCTTCAAGGAGAACGAGGAAGCCGCAATGGCTCGCTACGATCACCTTGTACGCCTCTCCGAGCTCTATGCAGCAGAGAAGAAGGAGCAGCCTGAGGAGTAAGGCAACTTACTTTCACGTAGCTTCAGCCGAGCTAGGATATCCTGGCTCGGCTTTTTTATGCAGCATTTTTGGCGAGAGACCCTCTGTTCTTCAAGCTCTTCTCGCGAGGTGATAAACTAGAGAGACTTTGCTCACGATGGGAGTTACTGTGGCACAAAAAAAGAGCAGACTATTTCCTGTAGCTTTTCTCGCTGCTAAAGCAACGCTTGCAGCACTTAAATTGACGAACCATGAGGGCGGAACGCTGCCAGGTTTTATTGCCGAGGGCATTGATCCTGCATTTTTGGGAGATATTGCTAAGCCAGAGCAGATCGTCTTTATCACCGGCACAAACGGTAAGACAACCACCAACAACCTGCTCAACGATCTTCTCGCTGATAATGGCTATCAGACCGTTACCAACCGTGTTGGCGGCAATATTTCCAGTGGTTTTGCAAGCTCGTTTGCAAAGAACGCCACGTGGAGAGGTACCTCAAAGACCAAGCTTGCAGTTATGGAGTTTGATGAGCTCTCGGGACCTCGTATTTTCCCGTACCTGCAGCCTGATATTTTGTCCGTTACCAATCTGTTCCGCGATACGTTCTCTCGTAGTGCTACTCCAGACTACGTGTTTGACGTTATGGATAAGGGCATCCCTGCTTCAACTCATCTGATTTTGAACGCAGATGACATGATTAGCTGCAGACTTGCTCCTCAGTGCACTCATCGTACGTATTACTCCATCGCAAGG
>CAUORV010000094.1:0-5382 GCA_963507085.1 uncultured Atopobium sp. | reverse complement strand
TTGGGGAATTAAGAAACGGCTACATAACAGCTGTATTTTTATATTATCCTCTAGGCATATTCGTTGTAAGCGCTTAATTCAGGAGTAAAAAATGAAGAGAACAAAATCTCTATTTGTTGCTCTGCTGGTAATGGTGATGTGTGCTGTTGGCCTTGGATTTGCGCAGCCCGCATATGCAGCAAACGAGAACGTGTTGACCGTAAATGTTACCGACGACTATTACGGCAATCCTGTTGATGGAGTAACTGTCTCGGTTTCTGATGCAGCTACCGGCGCAGTTGTGGCAGAACAAGTCACAAACGCTAGTGGTTCAGCAACTTTTTCTCTTCCAGACGGCGCTTATAAGGTGGAGCAGACTAAGTTTAAGGCTGGCTATGTTGTTGATCACTCCACTAAAGCTGTGACTTTCTCTGGTGTAGCTCGTGGTACTGATGACCATCAGACCGTTGCTCTTGAAGATGTTCATATCATGGGAACATTGATTCCATACGCCGATGCATACCTTAGAACTACTCCTGGATTCATTACAGATGTTTATTTCAATGTAGAGGATGAGTTTGGCAACAGAATTGCTACAGGTGTTCAGAGCGGTACCCCTCTTACTGTTCCAGTTACAGGTAGCTATACACTTATTCCAACACAGTATCCAAGCAGGCTGTCTTACGACTCTTCAGCTGTGATGTTTGCTGAGATTTTTAGATGCACTCAAGGCGGTTATGGCTTAGTCCCACTTCATGCAGTAACGTTTGCTTACAATCAAACTTCTAGACGCTTCGCAGATGAAGTAAAGGCTGCCGTAATTTTGCCAACAAGAAAGGGCAATATTGTGGTCAAGGTTGTAGACCAGGATGGTAATCCAGTTGCTGGTGCTACCCTTAAGGCAACTCCATCCATTGAAAACCCACCAAGTTATCCATACCCCGCATGTCCTCCAGTTACGCCTGTAATTCCCGCAGCAGATCCAGCAACTTTACCTGGTAGCGATACTCCTCGTGCTATGACACATACACCTGGAGCACCTGGCGTTCCTTATACACAAACTGGTCACGTTGAAAGGGATGCAGATAACAACTATCTGCTCACCACTGGTCCTGACGGTACTGTTGTTATTCCTGATTATCTTGTTGAGAGAGAATCTACTATTACTCAGCTGACGACTCCTGATGGATATACCATCGAAGACCCTAGCACTCAAACAACTAAGATTACCGGTACTAATACCACAGCAGAGGTCGTATTTGTAAACAAGAAGAACGAGGTTCCAGCTCCTGAACCTGCTCCAGAGCCAAGTCCTGAGCCTCAAACTCCTTCTACACCTAAGAAGAAAGGCTCTAAGAAGTCTGTACTTCCAGATACGGGAGATGCATCGATTCTGGCTCAGCTCTTTGTCGGAGTCCTTGGTACAGCGCTTGTTGCTTCCAGAAAGTTTATGACATCTAGAGATAACTAAAGCAAGTATTTAGTTCTAGTTCCTTTAGCGAGAAGGTCTTTCAAGTAGAAGGGCCTTCTCGCTTCTTGTATGTATGGGTGGATAGGGAATAGCTATTTATAGCTAATTCTTATTGTTGATGATATGAAAATTTAATAAATTGCAATTTAGAATGTAGTTTATATTCATTTTAATGATATTTTCTTTTATCATTTGAATTAGATAATTGTGATCCTGAATGGATTTGGAAGGTTTGAAGTGAAAAAGTTCAAGTATGTAGCAGCGTCAATTCTTGTTGCACTATGCTGCGTAATTGTAATCGGAGCTCCAAAAGTTGCTCTAGCGGCAGGGGACAATCAGCTTACGGTAAATGTTACTGATGACTATTATGGTAAACCTGTTGATGGTGTAACAATTACTGTCACGGATACAGCAACTGGTTCTGTTGTTGCAGAGCAAGTTACTGATGCAAACGGTAAAGTCCAGATTAGTCTTCCAGATGGAACTTATAAGGTTCAGCAGACAAAGTTCAAAGCTGGATATGTAATTGATCGTACTGTTAAAAATGTAACTTTCTCCGGTGTTGCTAGTGGAAACAATGACCGCCAAACTTTTAATCTTGAAAATGTCCATATTATGGGAAAGCTTTACGTAAATGGTGAGGTTTACGGAGCTCCTCTTTACTCACCATCAAGATTTATTTCTGATATTACTTTTGATATTGAGGATGAGTTTGGAAATAGAATTGCTTCAGGAGTTCAGGGTGGTCAAAGCGTGTTGGTTCCTGTAACAGGAAGTTATACAGTTATTCCAAAAAATTATCCTACTAACCGCGCTTATAATTCCGATGCTGTGATGATTGATTCCGTCTTTGCATGCTCCCCAGGTAGCATTAATGGCATGGTTCCTCTTCATGCAGTAACATTCCCTTATAATGTGGGTACTCGATTATTTGAAGAAGAGACACACGCATCTATTAATCTTCGAACAAGACGTGGAAACATTGTAGTTAGAGTAGTGGATCAGTTTGGTAATCCCATTCCTGGAGCAACTCTAATTGCTACTCCTGCTTATGAATTGGCTGGTGGACTTCCTTCTCCAGCTTGTCCTCCTTCCAGTGGCGGTTCTGTTACTTTTGATCCAGCGTATTTACCTGGAACAGATACCCCTCGTGCTATGACTCAGACTCCGCCAAGTCCTGGCGTTCCTTATACACAGACGGGTGAGCTGGCCAAGGATGACGATGATAATTATCTGCTCACAACAGGTCCTGATGGTACGGTAGTTATTCCAGACTATCTTGTCGAGGCTGAGTCAACTATTACTCAGCTGACCACTCTTGATGGTTACACTATTGATGCTCCAAATCCTCAGGTTGGTGAGATTACTGGCTCTAACGAAACAACTACTGTTACCTTTGTAAATCGTAGACCAGAGCCTCCAACTCCAGAGCCACAGCCAGAACCTCAGCCTGAGCCAACTCCAGAGCCTACTCCTGAGCCTCAACCACAGACTCCGGAAAAGCCTAAGACTCCAAAGAAAAAGAAGGCTGTTCTTCCAGACACTTCTGACATTTCTGGTGTCTCTTCTTTAATTGTTGGAATTGCAGGTACATTAAGCTCTCTTGCTGGTGTCTCAATGTATCTGAGCAAGAAACGTTTCTAAGACAATAGGATTTATTGAATTTGTTTCAAAATTGATTTGAACTTATCAAGTGAACGACCTGTGCATTTGGCAATTTGAAAATGTATGGGGAGTTCACTTGATTTTTATAATGTGGTCAGAAAATCCTGCGGTTTCTTCAGTAAAAAATTTGAAATAATTGTGTTTAGTCTTGGATATTATCTTTAATTTAATGTCTAATTCCCTTACTATAGATAGAAGTATTTACAAGTACGATTCGGTTTGAAGGAATTGAATTGAAACGATATAAAAACATTGCCCTTGCTATTCTTGTTGCGTTGACGCTTGTTGTATCAGTTATCACTCCAAAGATTGCACTTGCAGATTCCAATGAGATTAGTGTTCTTGCTGTTGATAAATACACCCGTGAGCCAATTGAGGGCGTACATGTTGTAATTTATCAAGGTGGTTCTACTATCGTGGCCGAAGGTGAAACGGACGCTAATGGCTACTTTAACCCTTATCTTCCACTTCCTGACGGCGCTTATAGAGTTGAACAAACCACTTATAAAGAAGGCTATGTTCCTCAGGTAGAATCTGTATCTTACGTTTTTGATGGCGCTTCATCGGGCTTAGGTGATGTCGTCACCGCTGAAATGGAGAACCAGCCTCTCTTAGGCAACATCATTGTTAAGGTTGTTGACACAGATGGCAATCCTATAGCCGGTGCAACTCTTAAGGCTACTGCCGCAAACGTTGCTGGACCTCGTATTCCAACCCCTCCATTTACTCAGACCGGTATTCTCACCATGGAGGCTGACGGTAGCTACTCTCTTACAACTGGCGCAGATGGTACTGTTGTAATCCCTAACCTTATGGGCAACACTTCCACTACCATCACACAGCTCACCACCATTGATGGCTATCAGATTGACACCACGGTTCGCGTTGGTCAGATTACCGGTACACAGACCACTGCAACAGTAACTTTTGTTGATCCTCGTATTCCTGCTCCTACGCCTGCACCAGATCCAACACCTGCTCCAGAGCCAGAGCCAACTCCAGCACCAGAGCCTCAGCCACAACCAGAGGCTCCAAAGGCTAAGAAGGTTAAGAAGTCCGTTCTTCCAGATACTGGTGATAACGCTCTTACACTTCCTTTGATTATTGGCGTTGCTGGCGCAACTATCGTTGTTGCTGCCGCAGCTCTTTTCCTTCATAAGAAGCGTCAATAAATCTTCATAAGCCTGGTTTCATTTACATAATTTTGCACGTATATCAAGTGAATGACTTATACTTATCCAGTTCAGATATGTATGAGGAGTTCACTTGATTGCTCTTGCGGATAAGATTTCAAAGTCATTTGGCGGCAGAGTTCTTTATTCAAATGCAACACTTCAGCTCAATGCGGGAGAGCGTTGGGCTTTAGTTGGTCCTAATGGTGCTGGTAAGACTACGCTTCTAAAAATCATCATGGGCTTAGAGTCTGCCGATGAAGGAACTATTACCTTTGCAAAAGATGCTACCCTGGGATATCTTGAGCAAGAAACAGAGCTCATGGGAGACAGAACCGCCCTCAACGAGGTAATTGAGTCTGCCCATGAGATTAAACAGTGGGAGAGAAAGGTCAACGACCTTTCAATCAAAATTGCCGAAACTCCCGAAGGCGCAACGCTCAATAAGTATCTTGAAGACTATGCTCATGCTATGGAGCGCTTCGAGCGTCTTGGTGGCTATGAACTAGAGAGTAGAGCTCGCCAGATTCTTGCGGGATTGGGTTTTCCCGTTGAAGACTTCGATAAGCCAGCTAAAGAGTTCTCGGGCGGCTGGCAGATGCGTATCTCTTTGTCAAAGCTGCTTCTGCGTCGTCCTGACGTTCTTCTTCTCGACGAGCCTACTAACCACTTGGACTTGGAATCTGTCCAGTGGCTTGAAAGGTTCTTATCGTCATATGACGGCACGGTTTTGCTGGTAAGCCATGACCGTTCATTTATGGATGCTTGCGTAACGCATGTGGCGGCGCTTGAGAATCGTATGCTTGTCACGTATACCGGAAACTATTCTGGTTATCTGCATCAGCGAGAAGAAAATCTTGAACAACTCCGCGCTAAACGAGCTGCTCAAGAGCGAGACATTGCTCACATGGAAACCTTCATTGAGCGATTTAGGTATAAGCCTACCAAGGCAAAACAGGTTCAAGAGCGCGTGGCAAAGGTCGAGAAGATCCGTGAAGAACTGGTAGTTCTTCCAGAGCAATCTCATCACATGCATTTTAGGTTCCCAGAACCTCCTCGTACCGGAGATACCGTTATTTCTCTTGAGGGCGTGGC
>CAUORV010000093.1:0-5416 GCA_963507085.1 uncultured Atopobium sp. | reverse complement strand
GGGTCAGCCTTAAAAATCTTCTGTCCAGAAGCGGATACAATCAGGAATTTATACAATACTTCCGAGGTGATTCCTGGAATAAAACCTTCCCAGATTCCGCCATGATTTGAGCGAGAAAGAACGTTGACGGTATCATCCCAATTATTAAAGTCTCCAACAACAGAGACAGAGGCTGCATTGGGGGCCCAAACCGCAAAATGATAACCTTCAACTCCATCTTCTTGAACCGCAGGGTGTGCACCTAATTTCTTATGACTCTGGAACCATTTTCCTTGCGCAAACAAGTATGCATCCTGGTCACTCACTGCTAACGATGCATTTAACTCTGCCATACTCACCCCCGCGCTTACCAATGAAATCTACGCATCTTATAGATTTGTTATCCATAAAGACTCGTAGTTGATAGTTACTAAGATAAACCATTACAAGGTAAAACACGGTGACAAACAGTCAATATGACTTTCACCGATAAAAAACGACCGTACGCGTTATTTTTTGTTTTTACCGATTTTTGTTAATAATAGTGAATAAAAATTGCAACTAAAAGAAATGGCAGCTTATCCAAATAAACTGCCATTTGATACAAAAACTTTTTATATAACCGTGAAGCGACTTAAGAAAGCTGGCTCCTACAAGTCCTCTTCCTAAAGTGATTCTTCAGGTTACTTGCAGCTACATCTTGCGTGGTACAGCCGTCTCAGCTGAAGGAGCATGTGCAGCAATTACATCAAGAGCTGCTGTCTCTTGGTCCTTCTCGCCAGAAGCAACTGCCCTACCGTATGCGTCGGTATCAAGAATTGCCTGGCGGAAGCGATCAGTGGTAAATCCATAAGGAGCGCGACCCCACTCGTTGGTCTTCTGAGCTCGCTCAACAATGATGTCCAGGTCAGCGTCAACTGATTCTGGAGTAATGTCCAGATCGGCCAAGGTGGTTGGGAGACCAAGCTTTCTATTAAGCGCCACCTGCTCCTCAAGTGCCTTAAGGTTGCCGTCAAAGGCATAAAGAACGCAGGTACCAAAGGAAACAACCTCACCATGAAGGTGTTTCTCGCCACGCTCGCCCAGAGCAGTAAAGGCATTGTAGAAGGCGTGAGCGGTTGAGGAATTAAAGTAATACGCGCCGCGCTCTGCGCCAAGATTGGTGGTCATATTAGAAACAATACCAGCAGTCACAATGATGTTCAGAACAACGTTTTCAAATGCCTCAGAGACAACGCCGGCGCGCTTATCTGCCAGTGCCTGCTCTGCATTATCAAACAGAGGCTCAATGCAGGCACCTGCGGCAAGGGCTCGTCCCATAAGAGGGCTGTGGAGCAGCTCAACTTCTCTGGAAGAAAGTTCAACCTCAGGACCCTTAGAGAAGGCATCGCCAATTCCTGCCCAGAAGTACTCATCAGGGCTCTCTGCAATAATCTGCGTATCAATAAAGGTATGAACGGGCAGCTCAGCAGGAATGAAGTACGTATCTGCAGAACCGTCCTCTTTATAGAAAACAGCAATTCTTGTTACAGGAGCGCAGTTAGAAGCAAGTGTTGGGAAGGTAAAGTATGGCTTGTCCAGAATAGTTGCAATCTCTTTACCCTCATCAATTGCACGACCACCACCAACAAGGAAGAGCATATCAGCAGCAATAACCTCAGGCATTGCTGCAATTCTCTTGGCATTTGCGTGCGTAGAGTTAGTGCCGTAAGAAATCCAAGAAGAGATAGAAACCTCAGAATCCGCAAGTGCAGCCTCAAGCTTTGGGCGTGCCTTCTCCATTGCAGTTGGTCCACCAATGACTACGGCATTTTTGCCAAAGCGCTTAACAATATGCAGTACCGACTTATAAGCATCAACACCAATGGTGTATGAAGGCAGATACTCCGTAAATGTTCCGCGAGATTCCATCTTTTCCATAGCGTCCTCCAAAACCTATCTCAGAAAAGCGAGAATATAACTTTAACTGAACTAGTTATGTTTTTGCAGCATAAATCCTTGAACGAGCGTTTCCTCTGCCTCTTTATAGGCTGACGAGAAAAACTCTGTATCAAGCATTTGATACTGCGGGGAGCTCACACTATTCTGGCGATTCTCCTCTGCAATGCGCTGTATAACCTGAAGTGTTTGCTCAACATCTGAATGCGTAAACCCATACTGTGGATGAGCCGCGGCAACTGCAAAGAGCTCATCAGATGCTTCTGGCAGACGATTCATATCAAGCGAGCGCCCGTAAACATCAAAATCTGCTTGCTTACGAATACGTGCATCTTCTCCTGTCGGAATATGATGAGCACGCAAAAATGCCCGTGTATGAGCGTTATACACGTGGTCGCAAACAAGGTGACACCAAATGCCCACGATAAACTCTCTAAGCTGGCGCTGATCTACTAAGCTGCGCTGCTCAGGTGAACAATACGATACATTTGGCTGAATACAGTCAGTCTGTAGTAGATACTCAGCAGGATTAAGACCACCCATAAAATTACGCTGATACCGCTTATAACTTGGAATAGGCAAACTTCCTGGGTATGACTGATGGCTTCGACCGTACCTCACCTTGTGAGAATAGTCTGGGACCATAAAGCCAATATGCACGTCAGGAGCAACATTTCCAAGTAGAAATGCATCAGGGTAGTGAATATCTACACCCAAGCAACCGGCTCCTTTCTCAAGGAGCCGGTCAGCATGAGCAATATGTACGTTCCAACTTGGCACTACAATTACCTGCTTATCCGCGAATTTCTCCGCCGGTAGAACGAAGAACCTTCTCCACAAGCTTTGTATGGGTCTTCTCGACCTCTTCTGAAGTAAGCGTTCTGTCGTCTGCACGATACGTGAGCGAGAAGGCCATAGACTTCTTGCCTTCACCAACACGCAGGGCATCGCGGTACACGTCAAAGAGTCTGATGTCGCAGAGGAGCTTGCCACCAGCAGACTTCAAACGCTGAACCAACTGCTCAGCAGTAACGCTCTCGTCAACAACAATTGCCAGGTCAATGGAGATGCCTGGGTAGGTTGGAGGCTCAACAATAGGAAGGTCTTTCTGAGAAAGACGCAAAAGCGACGCCACAGAAATCTCAAAGGCAATGACTGGAACCTCAATGTCAAAGTTCTGGAGCGACAAAGGATGAATGTTTCCAACCCAACCGATTGTCTCGCTACCTGCAAGAATCTCAGCAGCGCGACCAGGCTGCAGCCAACCGTACTGCTCTGGCTCAGCTACACGGAAACGAACCTTAGGGATGCGAAGTGCCTCAAGCAGACCCTCAACAATACCCTTGGCGTCAAAGAAATCGTAGGCTGGATACTTAGCATTCCAAGCGTCATCTGCTGGACGACCAACCAATACGCCACAGACATAGCTTGGCTCATCTGGCTGGCTCTTATCCTTATGTCCAAAGAGTACGCGGCCCAGCTCATACATGGCAATATTAGAGACACCATGAGCAAGGTTGTATGCAATAGAGCGTAGAAGGCCTGGAACAATGGAGCGGCGCATCTCAGACTGGTCAGCAACAAGTGGGCTAATAACCTTTACCGGGACGCCTCTTCCCTCTTCGCTCATACCAAGCTTAGAGAGGTCATCTGGACTTGCAAACAAATATGACTTTGTCTCGTTGAGGCCAAGAGAGCGCAGCGTGCGACCGATCTTTCTAATCTGACGCTGATCTGAGGTCAAACCGCCTGCATGGTTTCTAGCAGCAGGAAGCGTAGCCTCAATATCACCTTCACCCCACAGGCGAACAATCTCCTCAATAAGGTCAACCTCGCGCGTAAGGTCTGGGCGGTTTGTAGGAGCAATAACGCTCAACTCACCATTGTCTGCTGGAGTGACCTTGCAACCAAGGCGCGTAAGGCGAGAAACCATAAACTCTTCTGGAATTTGAGCACCTGCAAGAGCGCAAACGCGCTCTGGGCGAAGCGTAATAGTTACTGCCTCTTTTACCTTTGGATATACATCAACAATACCAGGGCAAACCTCAGCACCACAGCACTCCTCAAAGAGTGCTGCTGCAATATCTGCCACAGATGCGCAACCGTTTGGATCCACAAGACGCTCGTAACGAATAGAAGCCTCGCTCATCAAATCAAGGTTTCTGCTGGTACGGCTAATGTGGCCATTATCAAAGACAGCGGATTCCAAAAGGACATCAACGGTATTCTCGGTAATTTCAGAATCCAGGCCACCCATAACACCAGCAAGAGCAATAGGAGTCTTACCGTTATCTGTGATGACCGTCATATCGGACGTGAGCTCGCGGTCTTCTCCGTCAAGCGTCACAATGTGCTCACCATCTTCTGCAGCACGAACCACAATGTGGTACTTGCCATCTTCCTTGGTAAGTTTTCCGAGGTCAAAAGCATGCAGAGGCTGGCCGGTCAGGTACATCACGTAGTTAGTAACATCAACAACGTTGTTGATTGAGCGGCCACCACAAGCCGTAACGCGACGAGCAAGCCACTCAGGGCTTGGGCCAATCTTGACGTTACGAACCACGCGAGCGGTGTACCTTGAGCAGAGCTCAGGATCAGCAATAGTAACATCTACCTGCTCAGATGCATCTGCGCCAGACTCAGACGTAACACGAGGAAGCTCAATGTGGGTGTCAGTGTCATACATTGCAGAAACCTCAACAGCCATACCAGTCATAGAAAGGCAGTCGGGGCGGTTAGGGGTAATCTCGCAATCAAGAACTACATCAGACATGCCCAGGTAATCCGTAAGAGGTACGCCAATTGGAGCATCCTCAGGAAGAATCATAATGCCGCTCTGGTCATCGCCAAGACCAAGCTCGCGAGAAGAGCAGTTCATGCCGCAAGACTCAACGCCACGCAGCTTGGACTTTTTAATCTTAAAGTCTCCAGGAAGTACCGCACCGATCATTGCCGTAACAATGTGGTCTCCCTGATTAAAGTTCTGAGCACCGCAAACAATCTGTAGAGGAACAGGATTTCCGTCCTTATCTACATTGTTGTTGCCCACGTCAACCAGGGTAACGTACATGTGATCAGAATCAGGATGAGGCTCTTTGCTTACAACCTGAGCAGTAACAACATGGTCAAGATTTGCGCCGACACGCTCTATAGCCTCAACCTCAGTACCAGTGCGCACAAACTCACGCTCAAGGTCTTTTGGGTCCTGAGGAAGATCAACGAGCGTCTTCAGCCATTCATAAGATACACGCATGTGATTGCCTTTCTAGTAAGACGCCGATGATTAGAACTGACGCAGAACTCTCTGGTCACCAGAGATGAGCATGCGCAGGTCAGGAAGGTCATAACGGAGCGCTGCAACACGCTCAACACCAATGCCAAAGGCAAAGCCTGTGTATTTCTCGGAATCAATACCGCAGTACTTGAAGACATTAGGGTCAACCATGCCGCAACCAAGAATCTCAAGCCAGCCCGTGTTCTTGCAGAAACGGCAGCCCTC
>CAUORV010000092.1:0-5637 GCA_963507085.1 uncultured Atopobium sp. | reverse complement strand
ACAAGCTCGTCGTCCATGATGTACTCCAGAGCCTCTTCCAGCGTAAACAGGCGTGGAGGAGTCAGCTGAACTGAAATATCTGCAGTTGAAGACCTCTGGTTGCCCAAAGACTTGGTGCGTGCAATGTTAACAACCATGTCGCCTGGCCTTGAACGCTCGCCAACCAGCATGCCCTCGTAGCACTCAACACCTGGAGCAACAAAGAGCTGACCGCGCTCCTGAAGCGTACCAAGTGCGTACGCAACGGCCTTCTCGGTAGACATAGAAATCATGGCGCCATTCTGGCGGCTACCAATATCGCCTGCAAAAGGACCGTACTCGAGGAAGGTGTGGTAGAAGACTGCGTCTCCGTGGGTGACGTTCATGACGCGCGTCTTAAGACCCATGATGCCGCGGGTTGGAATCTTAAACTCAAGGTGCGTTTGAGTCTCGCCAGTGTCCATGATGGACATGGTGCCACCCACGTTACCAAAGACCTCAATAACCTTGCCGGCATACTCTGGGTTGCACTCAACAACAGCCTGCTCAATAGGCTCAAGTGTGTGGCCCTGAGCGTCCTTCTTGAACAGAACGCGAGGACGACCAACCTGGAATTCAAATCCCTCGCGGCGCATGCTCTCCATAAGAACGGAGAGGTGAAGAATACCACGGCCAGAAACCTCAATACCGGTCTTATCAGGAAGCTCCTCGATGCGCATGGTGACGTTATTCTCGCGTTCTGTCATCAGGCGCTCTTTAAGCTGACGGCCGCCAACAATGTCTCCCTCACGGCCAACAAGTGGCGAGGTAGAAGGCTCAAAAATAATAGAAAGGGTTGGTGGGTCAATCTCAATTGGATCAAGCTCAACAGGATTTTCTGGATCGGTGTAAACATCACCAATGTCAGTTTTATCAACACCAACGATTGCCGCAATATCACCTGCGTCAACCTCATCGCACTCCTTGCGACCCAGGTAGTCAAAGGTAAACAGCTGCTTGACCTGGCTCATAGCGCGGGAGCCATCGTTTTTGACAACAAGAATCTTGTCACCGGTATGAACGGTTCCGGAATACACACGACCAATACCAATACGGCCCAGGTAATCAGAGTGATCGATGGTGACGCACTGCATAGCAAGAGGTCCATCAATATCAACATCTGGAGCTGGAAGTCCATCGATAATCATATCGAGAAGAGGGAACATGTTGTCATTGTCATCATTTGGATCAAGGCGAGCGTAGCCGTTAACGCCAGAAGCAAAGACAACGTGCTCCATGGTGAACTCAAGCTGCTCATCGGTTGCGCCAAGATCCATCATAAGATCAAGAGAATCGTTAACAACAGCCTCTGGACGAGCACCGTCGCGGTCAATCTTGTTAACAACCATCATGATAGAAAGGCCTGCGTCAATGGCGTGGCGCAGAACAAAGCGAGTCTGTGGCATAGGACCCTCAGCTGCGTCAACCAGCAAAAGCGCACCGTCAGCCATCTTCAAAACACGCTCTACCTCGCCACCAAAGTCAGCGTGGCCAGGGGTATCAATAACGTTAATCTTGACGCCCTTGTACTCAATAGAGATGTTCTTTGCCAGAATGGTAATTCCACGCTCACGCTCCTGATCGTTGGAGTCCAGGATTCTTTCTTGAACCTGCTGGTTCTCGCGGAATGCATCGGTTGCCTTGAGCATCTGGTCAACCATGGTGGTTTTACCGTGGTCAACGTGGGCGATGATAGCAATATTTCTGATGTTGTCTTGACGCATAAGTCTCTATCTCTCGAAGGTATGTGTTTGGACTTGCTACTTCAGGTCCAATTTTTATCAGCTTTAGAACTTTAGTGCAATTACGTGCCTAGAGCGCCCAGAAATTTCAATGAACGCAGCTTTTTCATTACAGAAGTGGCTCAAGCTCTCCCGCTGGCGCTGGATCAGACCACACAAACTGGTCGCCTTGGCCTTTTCCGTGAACTAAAGAATATGCCGAGAAATTCTTATAGCCCTTCTCGCCAAACTCAAGAAGCACGGCATCTTCGTAACCGCCCTCTTTGAGCAGCTGGATGGCTCCCTCATATACAAGCGCATAGCGGACAGGCTCTTCAAGTCCCGCTTCTTTATCACCCTTCTGTTTGACCAGGTCAAGCACGCGCTTATGGGCGCCCTCAAGCAGCTCTTCTGGACCGTCGTCAGAGAACTCATAACTTGCAACGGTGCCTGACGCATCTTCAACCACAAGCAAAACGTTGAGTGATTGACCGTCTGCAAGCAGGTCAAATGCATCCCCAAGCAGCTCAGTTGAGAGCATATCAAGCTGGGGAGAAACTCCATCTTTGCGCTCGTCGTTTTCAGCCATGCCGCTCCTTAGCATCGTTTTTGTAACTATTGTTCTCTATGATACATCGCACAAGAAAAGAGGTCGAAAGCAAAAAGCCTTCGACCTCTTAGGTTTGTCAGATATCTGTCCAAAATCTGACAGCAAGGATGTTGCAACGGTAAAACGCCGCGCCTGAAAGCGCGTGTTTACTCTGCCAGTGCCTTACGAATGCGCGTGGTAACTCCCTCAAGCCTGTAGCACTCAACATACTGGCGAAGAGGACGCTTGATGTGATCAACAACAAAGCGCTGGCCATCAATATTAAATTGAGCAAGGTTCTTGTAGAGGTGCTCAGTTGCTGCCTTGACCTCCTCATCATTGAACGCGTAATGGCCAGAAATATCAAGAATATCCAGAGACAGTTTGTGATCAGCCAGAATCTGCTCAACAGTCAGATTGACCTGGTCACCCACCATCCACTTGCGCCAACGCTCAGTCTCAATTGCCTTGACCAACAGGGTGTTTCTCAAGCCAGAGACCTCGTCTGCCTTCAGGAGACCTTCTTTAACCAGAAGATCCTCTACATCGCAAAGCTTCAAATATGCGCGAGTCTCCTCTGTTCCGTACTGTGGAGCTACGTTTGAAGCGGTGACATTTGCAGGAGTATGCTCAAGCAGCGTCACGTCATCAAGGTAGTCTGCGTTGTGCTCCTTAAGACCAACACCGTAACTCTTGGCCATCTCAGCAAGGCTAATGGCAGCCTCAAAATCATAATGGCCAACCTGCTCCGTAAGACGGGTAAGCGTTCCCGTCTGTCCAACAATAAAGGTTGGCATAGGCAGACCCTTAGCAGTCAACTCACTCTTAAGCTGCTCAATGAAGGTGTGATACTTATCGGTAGAGGTTAGGCCGCCGTTTGTTTCTTCGGTACCAACCTCATAGCCAATCTCAGGAAGACCGCGAGAAACACGTTCTTTCTCGCACCACTCAATCAAATCAACCGTACGACGAAGAACCACATCAAGCGGAATAACCTTACCAATCTCAAAAGGATCCTTTGTTGGGTCAATCATCAGCAGGTCAAAGCCGTTAAGCATATCAGCAAGATAGGACTTCTTGGCAAGCTCCATGGCCTCATCTTCTGGAAGGTGAGCATTGCGCTCCTCATCGCGCTGCCAAGGACCACCGTGGTCACGGCAGAGATAGTACAGGCCGTCAAAACCAACCTTCTGAGCTGCTTCAGCAATATCTTCCGAGAAACGCTTCTGATCCCAAGAATTTACGTATCCTCCACCAAGTTCATCAAGATCTACCTGGTTTCGCGATGCAATAAACATCAGAGGAAAATCGCAGTCTCTACCAAGTTCAAAAGCTGCCTGCAATAGATTGGGCGACATTGGTCCAATTCCTAAAAGCGTGGCGGACTTTCCTGTGTCCTGAAGCTTAAGCAACCCTTCAACAGCTTTTTTGATTGGTAGCTTTTCCATAATTACCCCTTCCCAAGAGTGTTTCTTGGTAATAAGAAGGGCGTGGGGGTTGAATCCCTACGCCCCTCTCCTTTTAACTTCAATTTTTAAGGTCTAAAACCAAAAAGTACATGCGTTTCTCGCCGTGTATTACTTGTTGTCCTCAAGCTTTGGCTTGGTTAGAACAAGGATTGCAACACCTACTGCAACGCCAATTGCCATATCAAGGGTGTAGAGAGCAATGTTGTTTGTAGCTGCAGCAACAATCATGCCACCGTGAGGAACAAAGCACTCAACACCGTGCCAGGCAGCAAGGCCAGCACCAACTGCAGAACCAATCATGATTGCAGGCAGGGTGTGTGCAAGATCTTTAACAGCAAAGGGGATTGCGCCCTCAGTAATACCAATGAGTCCCATGAAGACTGCCGAGATACCCATCTGCCTATCAGTGTCGTCAAACTTGCTGCGAGCAATAAGGGATGCAACACCGCAGACCAGTGGAGGAATAGCAACTGCAACACGGAATGCGCCGTTAGGACCATAGATACCTGCGGTCATAAGAGCCATGGTAAAGGTAGAAGCAGTCTTGTTAACTGGGCCACCCATATCAAATGCGGTCATAAGGCCAATTACAATACCAAGTACAACTGCGGAACCGCCCTGAAGGCTTGAAAGCAGGCTGGTCAGCCAGTCCATGAATGCGCCAAGTGGAGCTGCCAAAACGTAGATGTAGAGCATGCCAAGAGCCAGTGAAGACAAACTTGGGATAATCAGAATTGGCATGATGGTGCGAATGGTGTTATTAACCTTCCAGCTCTTCATCCACTGGACAAGATAGCCGGCAGCAACGCCAAGGACCATTGCACCCAAGAAGCCAGTAGAAACCTGGACCTCGCCTACAGGGACAGGATTGCTTGCCAGGTAACCAAGGACAAAACCAGGTGCCAGAGCAGGCTTTCCGCCCAAAGAATAGGCAATGTAAGCAGCAAGGACAGGAATCATCATCTTGATGCCAGCCATACCAATAAGGTTGAGACTCTGCATCAAAGGATTGGTGACTTCGATACCGTCTTTTCCTGCAGTTCCCGTAGCAAGCGAGAATGCCAAGAAGACTCCGCCAACTACGACAATAGGAATAAAGTACGAAACACCAGTGTTAAACGCCTTTAGAAGGTCTTTTCCGACCTTGCCCAAAACTGAGGGACTCTTTTCCTCTGCCATGGGTTTCTCCTCTCTTCTTCCTTGCGTTATCACTTATGCGCTTGCTACTCAGCCAGCGCAACTACCTGATCAATAACCTTTGCTGGATCTGCAATAGCCAGCGAAGGATCCAACGTTAGAACGCGACCCTCATCGCGTTTCTCGTCAAAACGCTCATCGCCTTCGATGCCAATTGCAATGGCGAGAAGAACAACGTCGGCAGCGTCAACTTCGTCCTGCTCAAGCTCGTTCTCAATGCCATAACCGCCTTGAGCCTCTACCTTGAATTCATAGCCGCGACGCTCACACTCTTTCTCAATGGCCTCTTTTGCCATCCAGGTGTGAGCAATTCCAACCGTGCAAGCGCATACAGCAACGACGTTCATGGTTATGTCCTCTCGCAAAGTAAGTTGTGAGCCCCTATGCGGGGCGCACGAGCACGTCTTTTGACGACGTACGTTTCCAACTCATACTTTGCATTGTTTCAATCTTTTTTAAAAGAGGATTTCGGTAAACGTCTAATCTACCTTGTGTTATGATGAATTTTGTTAAACGTTTAACCAACGTAGAATCCAGCACACTCACTAACGTTGGTATTTTGCAAGTACATTGTAAAAATTTCGGTGAAATGAGTGCCAATGTCTAAGACCACTATCATTGACCTTGCAAAATTAGCAAATGT
>CAUORV010000091.1:0-5640 GCA_963507085.1 uncultured Atopobium sp. | reverse complement strand
CATGTACACAAGAGACTATCGACCATCTCTTACAAGTAATTGATAGTGACTTTAACGCGTGTAAAGAGGTGGCATAATGTAGGCTAGAAGGTAGTAAGGAAATAGCCTTACACCACTTTTTGAGACGTAACTGATTAAATCTTTAAAAAGTCATTTTTATCCCCAACTAAGACGATTTTTTACCACCGTTGCAATTTTTTATCTGCGAAAACACGATATGCAGAAAAATGAAACCCCAACTAAACGCATTTTTTACCACTTTGGCAGAAATCAGCGCTCAGTATTACTGGACACCGCTCAATCAACTGGGCATCTTTCACTCAACTGTTCATCGCTTGACTACCGGACACCGTAGAGCATTACTCGACAACACCCGGCAGCTACTACCCTTCAAACTTGTTGATCTTTCGGTCGTAGGTGAGCAGGCCGTTTACCTCTTCCTCAACGTCAGATACCTGGGTATATACGTATCCTGCAAGGCCTTCAGCCTGCAGCGATTCCGCCTCTGTAAGCAACTTTTTGACAGCCACTCGCCATTCCTCAACCGTGGCAAAATCTCCGTACCCGTATGAGTGGTCAAGTGACGTGTGACCTGGTGTCATCTGAGCGAGGCCACCAAACTCAGAGATTATTGCCGCTCGATTCCCCCGTTGCTTCCCGCTCCAACCTGCGCGAAGTGGCCGGAAATAATTGTGAATGCCCAGAAAATCACCACAGCACTGATCATACCAGCCGCTTGTCGCATCAATTGGACGTGTTGCATCCAGCGCGCGAACAGCCGCAGTAGCTGCGCAAGCATCAAACTGTCCCCAACCCTCGTTAAAGAGCGTCCAAAATCCAATCGAAGGATGCCCATCCAGGAGCTTGACCATTTCCTGACAAGTTTCTGTCCACTCCTTGCGATAGCTCTCTTCACCTGCGGATAAAGCCTCGTGATGACTTGGAGTTGTGTCGTCAAATCGTCCCCAGGTAAAGCTGAACAGCGTCGGCTTTTGACTCGTGTGCCAGGGACTATACGCGCTACCACCCGAAACGCAATCCTGCCAAACCAGCATGCCAATACGATCGCAGTGGTAGTACCAGCGCTCGCTTTCAATCTTGATATGCTTTCGCAGCGTATTGAAACCAGCCGACTTCATGGCCTCTACGTCATATACCAGCGCATCGTCGGACGGCGCCGTCAATAATCCGTCAGACCAATAGCCCTGATCCAGCACGCCGCGCACAAAATACGACGCGCCATTCAAGTGCACCCTTGGCATACCGGCCTCGTCAGGCTTCACCTCAACAGTACGAAACGCACAATAGCTCCGAACAAAATCGACTGCCGCGCCATCCCGCCAAAGTGTTGCCTCCACGAAATAGAGGTACGGTCTCTCCGGCGACCACAGCTGCGGTTCGTCTACCTGCAGATTCACGCAAATTTCCCCTGCTTCGCTCACTGGAAGCCTGGCGAGAAGAACGTCTTGCCCAAGCTCATCCTTGAGCGCCAACTCCAGCTCCAGCGCGCTCGCTCGCGCGCTTGACTGCGCACTTTTTGGTCCGCTTACCTGCACGTTCGTCTTAACTTCAAGCACGCCGAACATGTCGCCCTTCAACGTCAGCGACTCAAGATGAGCTGCAGAAACAACCTCGTACCAAACGCTCTGCCAAATTCCACTCTGAGCGGTATACCAGATGTCGCCACGAGAAAGCCGCTGCTTACCGCGCAGTTGAGAGCCGGTATCGCTTGGATCCCAAACGCAAAGCACGAGCTCAGCAGTGCTTGTGCCCGGTACCGCGTCTGCCGCAGTCGCCACCTCAGCTGCACTCTCCGTCGCACTCTCCCCCACCTCGGCCGAGCCGAGCAGATCCGTAATGTCAAAAGAAAACGGCAGGTAACCGCCAGTATGCATACCGACAAGCTTACCGTTTACAAAACATGCGCACATCCAGTCGACCGCATCAAAGTGTAGAATGAGTCGCTGGTCATCGACCAGTTTTGGCAAGTCAATTTTGCGTCTGTACCACAAAAGCTCGCTCGGCAACACCGTTCGACCAACCCCAGAAAGCGGCGCTTCTGGCGAGAACGGCACCACAATCTGTCCATCCCAACGGGAAGGAATCTCCTGTTGCGAGAGGGTCTCTGCGTCCACCTTACCCTCTACCGGCACAATCGCATACTCCCACACGCCGTTCAACATCGCATACTTGTCACGCCGCAAACGAGGACGCGGATGCTCAGGCAACACGTTCGACACATCAAGCGCCTCTCCCCAAACAGTCGTCAGAGAATTCAGCGTTTCCTCCGTATGCTTTTTGGGTGCACTTGCCAAAACACGACGAATATCCAGCATCGAATCTCTCGTTTCTCATGAAGCAGCAGGTAGAAGCACTAACAAACTAGCATGACGTGAATAAAGCAGGCACGGCGCAAGCATGCCTAGCGGACGTATGTATATCATAGCCGCTTCGTAAAAGTATTTATATAGCGAGAAAATTAAATAAGCCCCAGCTCATCTATGGGGCTGGAGCTCAGCTAAAAGCAAATGTCCACGTGAATATCCACGTTAATATTCACGTTAATATCCACGTAAATGTCCACGGTAAACGTTAGCGCTTGGGAAACCACGGAATGCATCGATTAACTCGCTTGCAGTACTCTCTGTACTCATCGCCAAACTGCTCGAGAAGCCACTTCTCCTCCGTGACTTGCATCATCACAGTTAAAAGCGCCCAAAACACAAGCGGCAGCGGCAGTAGATAAAGGTTGCTTGAAAGTAAAGCTGCACCCGACATAACAAACGCAAATGCGGAGTAGATTGGGTTTCTGACCATTGCATAAACACCGGTGGTTACCAGCTGATTTGCGATGATTTTCTCGCGAAGTTTTTCTTTGATGGCAGCAGAAACCCACAACCAGATGCCAACAATCAGAAAAGCCGTGCCCACGGTATGCATCACGCCGACCGTGGCTCGAATGCGAAGGTACGGAAGAAAACCCAGTTTGGACAGGGTGATACACGCAACTGTCAGCGCCGTGATGGCAATCACATAAGCAGGGCCGACGCCAAGCACCGGAAGGTGATCATTCTTCTCGTTCTGAGCAGGCATTTGTTAAGCTCCGTTCGGTTAGCACTTTGTTAGCCTAAGTGAACTATGCTATAAAGTTTACACCTAACTGTGTTTTTACGTGAAGTTATGATCTGAATAAATTACCAAACCTCATAGTAAAGGGTGAAGATGAAGTAATGATATAAACATCGAAGGCATGCGGCTCAGTAATACAATCCTCTGCCACAGGAAATATTCTATTATTGTTTTTTCTAGCTTTATACAGTCCCGATAAGTCCATGATGGCTTAAGGAGCTTAATAAAATTCACCGCTATACATAGTCTTAATTCAACATCACTTAAAGAAGCTTATGTTTTTTACAAAACAAAACCGGAAATACAAGTCACTAAACTTGTACTTCCGGCTTTCTTCTATTTTCCTTATCTATTAGTTGTCAGATGAAAGATTGGTAATCGAAGTTAAAAAGCTAGTGGAAACAAGATATGGTGAGTTCTTATCATTCATTCTGTAAATAAGAGCCATATCTTTTTCTTTATAAATTACTTTTATTTGCTCTCCAACATGAAAATATACGCCCTCTTCAGCTGCTCCTTCTTGAACTACCTGACATTCTTCAGCTTGATCCAGAATCTGCTCGTCTGTTTTTCCTTTAAAAACTTTAACAAGTCTATGAAAAAATTCGATCAATTTTGGACCCGCAGCTACACCTACTCCAATTAGAGAAACTCCTACTGCTGCACACAATCTAATAAAATTTTTTGGTCCTCCAACTTTTTTTATTGCAACTACAGCAACTTGATAAAAGCCAAGATTTTTACTCATTTTTACCTCTTCCTACTTCATAGCTTGCTTCATTAATTTAACTAGATTACCCAAAACTGGGACTAAAACCGTTGCTGCAGGAGCAAGGGAGGCAGTTATTAAAGTGGCTCCCAAAACTGCGCTTTGTTTAAAAGTTTCTTCCGAATCCGTCCTCAGTTCACCATCTTCGCCATTAGTTGTAATTTGAGACTTTTCAAGTTCTGCTATAACCGGTTGATCAACGAATAACTGAATTATTTTTGCTAAGTCCTCATTTCTATTAACTACAATTTCATTGTTGAATACTGCTCTAATGGCAAGATAGTGCATCTTTGTCATTTGAGTCTTTCCTGTTTCCAAACTACTAATAGTTTGTTTTGTAACTCCAAGTTCATTAGCTAGCCACTCTCCGCTCCAACCTGCTGACTTACGAATAGTGGACAAATGTGCTTGCAGGCGTTTTATCAACTCCTCGTCTGTCGTATTCATTTACTTACTCCTTACTATCTATCTTACTATGTCAATTATTTTATACAAAATCATTTTATTGTCAAATAGTATTTCAATATTTACTTCTTAATTTTTTCCTTTCACAGAGAAAAGTCTTTTTAATTCATTTCCGCACTTTCAATGCTAGCTATACATGCAGTGAAATTAGCCGTTTAATCCGATTTATCTCGATCTTTTCATTGCCACTCCCCATCTGAGTGTCCACCACACTGGACACTCAGAATCTTTTTTGGACCTATGATTATTCAACAGTGAGAAATAAATTACCTGTTCAAACAGCTGATTTTTCTCTAACATCTCTGAAAGGAACACACCATGGATCGAACAATTAACGTATCTACAAATATGAGCACGCAAGTTCCGCCTGATACCATAAACGTTGATATCACTATTCAGGGAACTTCGAAGACCCGTGAAGAATGCACCGCCAAATATAACGAGCTGCTTCAAACAATGAAAGATTCACTTGAACAAAACGGACTATCCTCTTCAATTTTGAAAAACAACAGGTACTCGATTTCAGCTCACGAGATTAAGCAATATCAAAAAGAAAAATGGGAGCGTTATTACGTTGCTCATACAATTGTTGAAGGATTTGATTTTCGTGCAGAATTGTCCATTAAAGAACAACTTGAGACAGACCTTGTAGAGAAAATCTGGAAAGCACTCAGTTCGTGTGGAGATGAAGTGACTTTCTCAGTTGAATTTGCAATAGAAAATGAAAAACCTATTAAGAACAAACTTTCTACTGACGCTATTATTTCTTGTCGTCAGCAAGCTAACCTTCTTGCCAAAGCAGCTGGTGCAAAGGTTGTTGGACTGCAAAATGCGACTTATGACATTAAAGAAAAAGACTTTGTCTATACGGCTTGCGCTTGTAGTGCGTATGACGATTACGAAAGTAAAAATCAAGTACCTGCATTTGATCCGTCAGATATTGACGTTAATTGTTATGTAAAAACCACATGGGAAATCGAGCTGCTACCACCGGATGATCTGCTGTAGCTGCACGAACCACCGCACTTGAAAGGGTTTCTCGCCTGGCGAGAAACCCTTTCAGTAGCAGGCTGTTTTCAGTAGCAGGCTGTTTTCAGTAGCAGGCCGTTTTCAGTAGCAGGCCGTTTTCGGTTGCAAGTCGTTTTCGGTTGCAAGCCGTTTACGCACGCAAGTCGTTTACTGGTAGCGGAGCGATTCTACAGGATTGAGCTTTGAGGCTCGTCGAGCAGGCCAGTAGCCAAAGATGAGTCCGATGCCAATGCAGATTCCCGAGGTAA
>CAUORV010000090.1:0-5641 GCA_963507085.1 uncultured Atopobium sp. | reverse complement strand
TTCTGCACTCAGGGTAACCAATGACCTCGGCTGACCTAAACGCTGCATGTGCAATAAGCAGCGCTTGCGGGTCAGCATTGCCTATGTCCTCTGAAGCCAAAATCATAATGCGACGAGCAATAAATTTAGGATCTTCACCTGCATCAATCATGCGCGCAAGCCAATACAGCGCTGCATCAGGGTCTGAGCCTCGCATGGACTTAATAAACGCAGAGATAATGTCATAGTGCATATCCCCTGCTTTATCGTAGGGAAGTCCGCGACGAGGATTTGCCTCAAGAACGTTCTGCTTGGTAATAACAAGCGGCTCAGATGCTTTGCCATCAGCAGATTCTGGAACGTCAACCATCTGAGAAGCAAGCTCAAGAGAGGTTAAAGCTGCACGACCATCTCCGCCCGCAAGTGTCACAATCTCTTTGCGAGCATCTTCTTCTAGAACAAATGCGCCAGCCAGACCGTCTTCTGACTCAAGTGCTCGCTGAATAAGTTCATCGATTGCTGCATCTGACAATGCATGCAATTCCACTACACGAGAGCGAGAAATCAGAGCGCTATTAACCTCAAAGTAAGGGTTTTCTGTAGTGGCGCCAATAAGAACAACAATTCTATCTTCTACCGCGTGAAGCAGAGCGTCTTGCTGAGAGCGTGTAAAGCGATGAATCTCATCGATGAACAGAATGGTTCTTCTACCTGCTGTTAAAAGCCTTGACTCTGCAGCCTCAATCTCTCTGCGAAGGTCTTTAACAGTACCCGTAATTGCAGATACTTCTACAAATTCTGCATGCGTTGTATGAGCAATAATGCGCGCAAGCGTGGTTTTACCGGTACCGGCCGGGCCGTACAACAAGACAGACGAGAGTGTATCGTGCTCGATGGCCTTACGCAGCCATGAGCCAGGACCAACCGCATCTTCCTGACCCACGTATCCATCAAGCGTGGTAGGACGCATGCGAGCTGCAAGTGGTGCATTAGCTTTTTTAGCGGCACGTTCCATGCCAGAAAATAAAGTATCCATGCAGCTATTTTACCCCGTCTCAAACATAAAAGCTTGGCGAGAAACCCGCTTAACACAAATGCTCTTTAAGCGCCCGTTTGCCGTACCGTAACCGACTGACAAACCTTACGCACGTACTCCTTCTGCAAAGTAGCTCCTCTTTGGAAAGAGCTCCTGAGCTTCTGGGAAGAGTGCTTCGCAGGTAGCCACAAAGTAGTCATCAGTCATTGCAGAAATAAAATCAACAACAGTGCGATGCAAGTCACTCTTCCAGTCATACGTATGACCGTACCTAGAAAGATGCCTACTCACAGGCTCAATATGATGCTTAAAGATTGCAAGGCTCTGATCACCCGATTTAAGTGAAGACAGCTCGTACTCGTACAACTTTTCAAACAGATGCTTAATGTCTTCAGAGAAATCACCATTGGCTTCTGATGCGCCATAAATCTTCTGGTAATTCTCGCGCTTTGCTCGCTTCATCTCTTTAAATGCCTCTTCTGAAAGAGAAATCTGAGGCTTGCCAAAGCTGTTCTGAACAATATCTGCAACAAAAGCAGAGGTAGCCCATGCGTTATAAGCGCCACCAAGACCATCATCAAACGTTTCTTCTGTTGCAGCGCCTGCACGAAGAGCATCCTGTCTATCTTTTCCTACGTACGCAATTATGTCCGAGATGCGCATAACGCAACCCTCGAGCGTCATAGGACGCAGATGAGCAATAGCCTGAGGACCTCTCTCCCAGCAATCTTCTACCACCTTATCAAACTCATCAAAAGTTGAAAGATCACTCATTTGAAGTATCTGCTGTTCAAACTCGCCGTTATGGCAAATTACTCCATCAAGTGTCTGCAAAGAAAGGTTTCTTGCATAGAGGCCGTCAAGCACGCGCACGCTCTGTACGTTGTGGAAAAACCAACGTCCCGTTTGCTCGTGATAAATATCATTGAGGAAATACTCCCCTGCATGACCAAAAGGAGTATGTCCCACGTCATGACCAAGAGCAATTGCCTCAATCAAATCAAGGTTGAGGCCAAGTGCACGTCCGATATCTTTAGCTACTCTACAAACAAGCTGCTCATGAAGGCCGCGTCGCGTAATATCATCATGTGCACGAAACGAGAAGACCTGTGTTTTGCCGTTTAGCCTGTTATACGCAGGGGTATGCATGATTTTCTCGACATCTCGCATAAAAGCAGGGCGTAAAAGCGATGTCTGATCATGGGTGGAGTCTCGGCGGATGATGTCTTCATTTTTGCACGCGTAAGGGCTTAAGGTGCCCTTAGCTATTTGCTCAGCCACAAGGGCCTGAGTTTCTTCTGAAAGTTGCCCGGTCATATGAGGTGCAAAAGGATTAGTGATGTTCATGTGTATCCTCTCTAGATGTTTTTCACCTCTAGTGTAGAAGTTTCACCGGACAAAAACTCGTGTTGAATTTTGAGAGATCTTCTGAAGAACTTTAGAGAAAGCCTAGCGTCTAAAAAAGACTATCCTGAACTGGTTGTTTTAAGGCTTCAAATAGATTCTTTGCCAAAAGAGCCGCACCCTTTGAATTTGGATGCACATCGTCAGCAAAATATTTCTTCTCCTGAGGCAACAGCTTTTCTCCAGAGATGCACTGCAAACCAAACTTACCGGCAACTTCTTCAATTATTTGAGAAACCTCAACAAAACAAGAATAAGGGTGCGTGGGATACGTATCCTCAAAATAAGGCGTAGGTGTCAAAACCACCACGCGCGCATCCGCATACATTTGAGAGATCTGCCAGAGTGAATTTTTAATATCATATGTTACCTGTGACTTTGCGCATTTCTCGTATCGATAATTTGCTCCAAGTGCAACAACAACTAAAGAAGCATCCTCGATAAACGTATACGAGCCAGGCTGATAAACTTGTCCACCAATTCCCTGGTTAACCACCTCAAGCTTCATGCGCTTAGCAAGACAGCGCGGCCAAGTTTTGTCTGGGCGTTCCACAACAAAACCCTGCGCAATAGAATCGCCAAACACCACTAGTTTTTTCTTAGGCTCATCGGGCGAGAAAAACGTGCCATTGCCACGGAGATTTTTAACGGAAGCGCTCTGCAAACAGGGCAAGTAAACACTCACGTGATGCGTGTCATTAAAGCCTGGAAGCCTAGCAAGGTCATCTTCAGAGGTTTCTGTTTCTAGATGAATAGAAAGTGTCTGTTCACCTGCATCATCCAGCGAGAAGTTCTTGTAAGGTTTGCCATCAACTGTCACAAATACAGAGCTGAGCTTTTTAAGATACGCAGTTTTAAGTAGCTGTAAAACAGACGAGGACCCCTTAGGAAGTTCATCAATATTTAGATCAAGTACCACTTCTGAGCTGTCCGTGGTAAAAGCAACTTGAATATCTGAAGTACACGCTGCCATCTGTTTAAAAAGACCGGGGTGCCAAGAAGAGCAAGAGCCAATAACTCTAAGCTGATTGGAAGAGATGCGCAGTGGATGAACCCATCCGTGAGCAAGCTTTTCTGACCATGGTGCACCAAGTAAAAACTTAGATGCTGGAGAACTAATGCTCCACTCCCCAACTTCCATAGGCACCTCCAATCACAAGTTAAATTACTATAGTTATATACTACGAGGTTAATAGACAGTATTACAATCTTTAGTAACAAATAAACTGCTCTTGTTGTCCATAGGGAGGCAACAGATATGTTTGGTGAGAAGATATTTAATTTTTCAGAACCAATTTCTAGAAAAACATTTCGCACAGTATTTCTTATTAGTTTTCTTACCTATCAGGGTGCAAGACTACTGTGGAGACAGGGGCTTATTCCGCCATTACTATATTTTCTAGTATCAATTCTGCTTGAGATTGTTAATTGCTATCTTGTTTTTAGAAGTGAAAATAAAAAATGGGTAAAGATTTCACTTTTAGTTTTTCTTGCCTTTGCTCTCGTATTTGAAATTAGCCATGTTATTTATTTTCTTTAAGCGGTGAATAAAACCTTCTTCTGTGAACTGCCTCCCATTTCTTAGACACGAGAAATAGGAGGCAGTGCAAAACACACCTAAGTCAGATAATCTGTCAAAAAGACGTATACATTACGCTGAAAATACCTCTAACGCGCAGATTATCTTTATTAGGTGTGTAAAATGCCCTCATCTGAGCAGAATATCTGACTTAGGTGTGTTCCGTAGATACTAAACTTATCGATAGTTAAATTTCTTATATAAGTCTATTCATATTTAAGCATATTAGATGAAGTTTATGCATAAAGATGCATATCAGGTAGTGCGACCGCCTAGCTGCCTGCTATCTTGATTAAGAACATGTCGATTCTTCGGCAGAACCTACCAAAGCTGCGCTATTTTGTGCGCCAGGCCTAAAAGCCGACGCTAACACGCTGCAGAATCATAATCACCCGCATATGAACTACCTCCCATTTCTTATGTCCAAGAAATGGGAGGCAGTTTACTTTGTCGTTTGTGGTCGATTGATTTTCTCGCCATTGACGGCTGGCTTTCTCCAGGTGATTTTCTTGCCTGTTGCAGCGCTTATTTCATTGCAGCAAGAGCCTTTTCCCAGGCAGCAAGCGAGTCTACGCAGGTCTGGTACGCAACGCAGTAGCTCACGCGCAGCCAACCTGGGCAGCCGAACGAATCGGAAGGAACAGGCAGCAGCTCAAACTGCTTGGCCACATCGCAGAATGCCTGAGCATCTCCACCAGGAGCATGAACCCACAGGTAGAATGCACCATCAGGCTGAATGTACTCATAGCCAAGCTTGGTGAGGCCCTCAGTCAGAACTTCTCGATTCTTTGCATAGGCCTCAACATCTGCTGGCTCATCAACGCAGTCAATAATGACGCGCTGGAAAAGCGCTGGCGCGCACACAAAGCCCAATAGTCGAGCGGCACCCGCACAAGCTGCGTAAATCTCCTTCTGCTCCGGATTAGAAGCAGGAACCAGCACCCAACCAATACGCTCACCAGGAAGCGAGAGGGACTTGGAGTAGGAATAGCACACAATGGTGCGCTCGTAGACGTCAGGAACCCAAGGGACCTCAATGTTGCCAAAAACAATCTCGCGGTAAGGCTCGTCGGAGATGACGTAGATGTCGGTGCCCAGTTCAGCAGAGCGTTTGCGGAGCATATTGGCAAATGCATCAAGGTTTTCCCTGGTATACACAGCACCAACAGGATTGTTTGGAGAGTTGATAATCACCGCGCGAGTCTTAGGCGTAAGAGCTGCACAAACGGCGTCAACATCAATCTGGAAGGTTGTCTGGTCAGCTAAAACCTCAACGCAGGTAGCCTGAGCATGGTCAATCCACACGCGGTACTCAGGGAAGTATGGGGCAATAACAATGACCTCTTCACCTGGGGAAACAATAGAATTGAGCGCCATAGAAACGGAAGCTGCAGCTCCGCAAGTCAAGATGAGGTCGTCTGCCTGAGCTGCGTGATCTCCAAAGCGACGTCGGAGCGACGCGGCAATTGCCTCTCTAGCCTGGGGAATGCCGATTGCAGGCGTGTAGCTGTGGACCTGCTGAGGAGGCAGCTGCATGGCGGCCTCGATAGAGGTACGAACAGACTCAGGAGCAGGCACGGAAGGATTGCCGATCGAGAAATCAAACACATTCTGAGCGCCAATCTCAGCGCGACGCTGCATCG
>CAUORV010000089.1:0-5669 GCA_963507085.1 uncultured Atopobium sp. | reverse complement strand
TGATCTATTTGGCCATACTCTGCGCCGTCAATATTGCTGCAGGATATATTTTTCCAGATATCCCACTGACAGTAACTGCCTATATTGATGCGGCAATTAAACTTGGCTTTGGAATATACCTGCTCTTTTTCTCAAAGCCAACTCAACAAAAATAACCTTCGCCTAGAGTCCGTGCGCGTCAAATGTGTCCTTAACCAAAGCCACAAGCATTGGTATGAATACAGCCACCCCTGCTAAGAGCATTGGATTATCACGTACTTCTGGAATGGCCTGTAAGAAATTCTGCAGATCGTAGACAAGACCAACGGCAACAGCAATAAGAATTGGTGCAAGAATAATCAGAATGGGTTTTGGTGTATTGCGCATAAGAGTACTTCCTTTACCAAGTGCTGCTCATACATTTGTCCTATAGAACAAAATCATGCATCAAGCCACATTCTGGCTTTTCTTTCTTATCTCTTCCCTACTTCTTACGTTTAACCTTAATTTGAATGCCAGAAGTATCTGGACGAGGCGATGTAGAAGCAACAGCGGGTTTCTCGCCATTTACAAAGGCGGAGAAACGCTGACGGAAACGATTCCACTTGTGGTAGATAGGCTCGTGGTCGTGAGATCTGAGACCCAAAAGCATACTTGCTGCCAAAGTTGGAAGCAGATACTCGATGGCGCGCCAAAGTACAAAGCCTGCAGCAATTTCCTCGCCAAACATGTGGCCAAACAGGAAGGCAAAGCCACCCTCAGCACCACCAGTACCACCAGGAAGTGGAATGGCTGAGGTCAAGAGCTCAAGCATTGAACCAGATGCAAGGCAGGTTAGAAGATCTGCAGGCTGGCCAAGTGCGCGCAAGACAAAGTACGGAAGTGCATAGAGGCAGCCAAGCTGAACCAAGGTAACCAGCAAGACAACACACATCTCTGGGATGTTCTTTGCGGCAGTCTTGAAGCCGTTTGAGAACTCATCTACCTGTGTGTTAATGATGCCATGCCAGTGATCGTATCGTTTTACAATACGCAAACGTGAAAGCAGTCTTAAGCCCCAGTTACCCACTGTTTTTACCATTTTGGGAAGCAGGCAAATGGCTAAGATTACTGCGACCATCACAATCTTTGCGCCAAACAAAATGACGCCAATAACCGTTACGTCGCCAAATTGCTCGTAGAAGTAATTAGCTCTGAAGATAAGCATAAGAGCTGCAAAAATACCCTCGCCTGCCTCGTACATAACAAAGCGTGTGAACTGTAGAGCTCCTGCTTGACCTACGGAAATACCTGCACGAGTCAGGCGATAAATCTGAGCGGGAGCAGCGCCTGCGCCGTTTGGCGTAAGGTTCATAAAGAAGATGCCTGACGCCTCAACGCTCATCAGGTCTCTAACACCAACGGGACTCTCGGGATCTGTAATGACCGAGATAACATAGGCAAGAATACCCAGGATATAGTAGACAAAATAGCAAAGTGCGCCAGCAATAAGCCAGCCAGTATCTACGTCTGCTAGAGCAACAACAAACTCATCAAACTGCCCAGAGAAAACGATATAGAGTGCGTACAGTATTACAACCGCAAAGAGGAAGAGAATGCTCTTTCTAACTTGACCAAAACTCTCTTTTGCCTCTTCTACCTGCTCAGATGAAGAAGTTGGAGCAACACTAATCTTAGGTTTTTTGGTTGAAACACCCTTAACAGTTGTAGATCCAATCTTCACCGTTACCTGCGGTGTAGATGAGGGGTGCTCGGTTTCAGACGCGCCATCTGGGCGATCCATGGGCACCTCCTTGGACTCTGGATCACAATACGTGTACAGAAACAACACTCTTTGCAGGCAAACGATGCAACCTCAGAGGGTTTCTCGCCACCTACCTGCTTTTCATTTTACATGAACCGCTCAAGTATACCCTTGTCGGCCTCAATAATGCCACCGCCACAAACTTCCTGGCCATCGTACAAAACCGCCGATTGACCTGCTGCAACAGTTTTTACCGGCTGGTCAAATTCAATAAATCCACATTGATTGTCTGTGAGCGTAAACGTTACGGGAACCAGTGCGCCTGTGTGACGAGTTCTGACCACATACCTGCCATTAGCTGCAGGTTCTCCGAAAATCCAGTGCATGTCCGAGAGCTCCATGCGACGAGTCCAGAGCGCAGGACAGTTAAGGTCAGAGGTTACATACACCACATTCTTAAGCGTGTCGGTTGCTACCACATAACGAGCAGGACCTCCACCGATGTTCAGGCCTTTTCTCTGGCCAACGGTAAAGAGAAATGCTCCGTCATGGGTGCCAAGAATCTTGCCTGTCTCCCACTCAATGACGTCGCCCTGCTTTTTCTGAAAAGTGTCCAGCAAAAACGTGCGCAAGCCAACGGGGCCAATAAAACAAATGCCGTCAGAGTCTGGCTTTGTTTCTATGCCCAGACCTCGCTCCGCACATAAAGCGCGTACCTCTGCCTTGGTGGCAATGTGTCCAATAGGAAAAAGCGTGCGTTCAAACAAATGACCTGGTACACGCCATAGGAAATAAGTCTGATCCTTGTGAACATCTGCGGCACGCAAAAGTTTTTTGGTGCCCGGGACGTTCTGTGCATAGTGACCTGTAGCAACAAAATCAGCGCCCTCTGCAAAAGCACGCTCTGCAAAGGTGCCAAACTTGACCGTCTGGTTGCACATAACGTCTGGATTAGGCGTGCGGCCATGCTCATAGGCATCAAGCAGGTAATCCACAACGGTAGCCTTATACTCGGCCTCACAGTCCCACACGTCCAAATCAATGCCAAGCGTTACGCACACGCGCTCAGCGTCGGCCAAATCATCTGCCCAAGGACACTTAAAGCCGGGCAGGTCCTTGGACCAGTTGCGCATATAGATAGCCTTGACGTTATAGCCCGCCTCAAGAAGCAGAGCTGCAGAAAGCGCCGAATCAACGCCGCCGCTCATGCCAAGGTAAACTAGTTCTCCCATGTCACTCCTACACGAGCAGACTCCTGCTTGACGGCCTCGGCAATTGCCCAAGCTGCGTACAAGATGTCGTCTTCTGTGGTAGTTCTTCCAAGCGTTAACCTGAGGCTTCCCGCTGCTACTTCTCGCGGTACCCCGATTGCCTCGAGCACGTGAGATATTTGCATTTTTGATGCAGCGCACGCAGAGCCCGTTCCCACTGACACGCCCAGGCGCTCAAGCAAAATAACCAGACGACGAGCTTCAAGCCCCGGGAACGAAACGTGCAGCAAGTTAGGGAGCCTCAGCTTGGCGTTCTTTGGTCCCGAGACAATCATCTGCGGGAACTCCGCGCAAAGCAGCGTCTGCAGCTGATCTCTAAGGCGAGAAACCCGCTTTGCCTCGTCAGTGCGAGTCTCATCTGCAAGCGCTAAAGCACACGCAAAACCAATGACGCCCGCGACGTTCTCTGTACCTGAACGAACGCCGCCCTCTTGCCCACCGCCGAGCACCAGCGGCCTTAAGCGCACGTCATCGGAAGCCCACAGAAGGCCTACCTGCTTGGGACCAGAAAGCTTTGCAGCAGAAAGCGTCAGCATGTCCACGCCCAACGACGACACGTTTACGCTCAAGTACGCCGCCGCCTGAGAAGCGTCTACGTGCAAGTGCAGCGGACGAGTCTCCCCTGCTGCTAGCCTGCGTGAGCGCTCCTTGGCAAGCACCTGCGAAATCTCTCGGATAGGCTGAATGGTGCCAATCTCGCCGTTTGCAAGTTCAATAGAAACCAGCTCGGTCTCTGGCTTGAGTGCTTTTACAACCCGCTCTGGGTCCACACGACCATCTGCTTCTACGCGGAGCGTCTTGTGCGAGAAAATCCCTGCACACGCAAGGACGCTCTCGTGCTCAATGGCGTCAACGATTACGTGCGCATCTTCAGAGACCGTTGCAAACGCCAAGTTGTTTGCCTCTGTAGCACCTGCCGTGAGTACCACGTTTCCTGGACGAGCGCCAATGACGTGCGCCAAAACAGCGCGTGCACGCTCTACCTCGTCACGAACCTGGCGAGACAACGCATACGGAGCCGATGGATTGTAGAACTTCTCCGTGAAGTACGGGATCATTGCATCAACTACACGCGGATCCATTGGTGTAGCTGCGGCAAAGTCCAGGTACACGTTGCTTGTTGGATGTTCTGGTTTTGCAGAAGGTATTTGCATTACAAATCCTTTGGGTTTCTCGCGGTCTTGCGGACGTGCTACGTGCGGGCGTGCTTGCGGCGATCGGCGACTTGCTGTCGGGCAGGCCAGTGGACGGTGCGCGACGGTTACGACTTGTCAGCCGAATCTGGCGACGTAAACGTCATATTCTGGAATCGAGCAGATACAAAGCTGTCATCGTAGTGATTATCTACCCACATCTCAAACGCGTTTGTCGGAGGAATACCAGCGTCTCGTTGAGCTTTTCTCGCCAAACACGCCACCGTCATAGTGATGTCGGCAACAAGATACACCGTAAGCAGGGTAACAAAAATTGCTTGCCTTTTTGATGTTGGCTCACCAATCTTGTAGAGCGCGCGAGGCATGATGACGCGACACCAAATCAGGCCCAAAATTCCCCAGAAGCCCAAGAATCGCCAGGCCACCCACTGTGTGATGGCGTCTGGAAGATGGGCATACGTCCATGATTCCGAGTGGAAAATCTCTTGCATTCCCCAGCCGGTAAGCTGCTCCAGCGTGCCGCCGACAACAACTGAAACCAAGAAGATGACCAGGTTATTAGCATGATGCTTGTGCAACTGGTAGCAAATAACCGTCAGAAACACCGCGCCGGTTCCGTAAAGCGGAGAAAACGGTCCCCAAATAAGTCCCACCCTACTCTCGGTCAGACCAGCGGTAATGAGCATCCAGATTTCTTCGATGAGAAGGCCGGCCATGCATCCCACAATGAAGAGAATAACCACCTGGTACCAGCCAAGATGCATCTTGTCCAAGTACGCCGAGAGCTCGGTTTGCGTTGGTTTTGGCTTGGAGAACGGTGCGGCTGATGCGGCGTCAGGTGCGACGCCGGATGCGTCGTCAGGTGCGTCGCCTGCGAGCCCATCGATCTTCTCGCCAGACGAAAGCCAGCCCCAAAAATAGCGCACCACGCGAACAAAACCGCTTGCGACAAGATACGCAAGCGTCAAAAGAGCTATGAGCGACGCGACAATAAAGAACATACAACCTCATTCAAAAGTTCTTGTTCTATGATACGGCAAGTGGCCACACTTGGCAATCTACCTGCTCTTATTTGTAAGTTTTGTAAGAAAAATCCACCTCTTGAGCGCATGAGGATTCGTGACTTTTCTAAAAAAGTTTGACGATTTTGAAATTTACACTTGCACTCAGCCGTGAACTTGCGTATATTATTCCTCGCGTTCGCGGGCTTAGCGCAGTTGGTAGCGCGCAACCTTGCCAAGGTTGAGGTCGCGGGTTCGAACCCCGTAGCCCGCTCCATGATTTTTCGGCCGGATTCGTTTCGGCCTTTTTCATATGGCGAGATGGCCAAGTGGTAAGGCAGAGGCCTGCAAAGCCTTTATCCCCGGTTCGAATCCGGGTCTCGCCTCCAGTGAATTGACAACCCCAGCTTCGGTTGGGGTTTCTTTTTGTCGCGCGTAACCGTGTTTGCTGGGGTTTAGATTGCGAGCCTATTTCGAGCCTGAAAAACGCGTCATGTCTGAGTAAAACAGCTCAGACATG
>CAUORV010000088.1:0-5763 GCA_963507085.1 uncultured Atopobium sp. | reverse complement strand
CCCAGATAAAAGTTTTTGGTGCGGTAAAAAATCGTCTTAGTTGGAGATAAATCGGCTAATTTTCATTTTTCATTTCCAACTAAACAGGTTTTTTACCTTTTTCGGCACATAATTTTGAGTACAAAAATTACGTATTCACAGGAATGCATTTTATGACCCGATTATGCAAAAAAGGGTCAGAACGGAACGTTCTGACCCTTAACTTTGTGATAAAACCTACGACCAGGTTTTGCTATAAGTGATTTCTGCAAGTAACCCTAAGCAGCAACTACTTAATCAGGACATTTCCCTCATAGCTGTCATGAACGTCCTGAGGTGTAACGCCCATGTGCTTCTTATAGAGCCTGCTGAAGTAGAACGGATCATTGTAACCAACCGCCTCGGAGGTCTCGCGTACAGATAGACCAGATTGAAGCAGCTGCTGAGCATGGTCAAGACGCTTTGCAATGATGAACGTCATTGGGCGAACGCCAAATGTTTGGACAAAATTGTTGGAGAAACGCTGAGTGCTCATTCCACAGCGTTTAGCCAGACCAGGAATGGTAATTGGATCTGCAAAGTGAAGCTCAATGTACGTGCGAGCCTCGGCCATGCTTTCCTGGACCTTTTGGCTGTTGGTGAGCAGGAACATTGATTTGATGAGCTCGGTTCCGTTGACAATCTGCGCAACACGGTTGTCCAGCGATGGGGTAGTGTTAAGTTTTTCCAGGTCAAGTGTCTTATCAAGAATACGATCGAATCCCTGAGGATCAAATGCGTATGCATTGAAGATTGGGCTGCTGGTATCTCCTTGAACGCCATCATAGTAGATATTTACATGGTCAAATGAGCGTCCATAGAGCGTGCGATACGTTACGGTCTGACCTGCAGGAGCGTGCACAACTGTGGTTCCTTCACAGATAAATTCTTTGCCGCCAATAGTAATCTCAGCTGATCCAAACACAGGAATAATGAAAACAGAATGAGCAAGCGAAAAAGTAACTTGGGAGTCAGCAATCTTCTGCTGGCGGTTGATCGAAAACACACTATACGTCTGCCGCGAATAGGTCTCTTTTAGCTCCTGCAGATTTGCCTGCATAGAATCTCCTCATTTCAAAAGCGCTCTAATGCGCCGAATATTAAAAATAACATGGAGAGTATTTTAGCCAGCAGAACTGCGATTGCAACCCCAAAATCAAATAAAATGCCATTTCAGGGGTTAAATTTTGATTAACGAGAAAGACAATTGCCTACGTAACTTTTAAAGAATGATTTTAAAAAGAACAATTTATGTATAAATTTTGTCCATGTAAATTAAAGATATTCCATTTTGTTTATTCGCTTTAAACTGCCGATAAATAGCGTTTTTTGATACCATAAATTAGTTATGCACAAATGGTTTCTTCAGGTTAACTTTAGATACTGCAAGCTTCGTTTTGACGCTGAAAGTTTTATTGAGTTTGCCATGGATTCCATTGGTTTTCAGGTCTTAGGTTTTATTGGCTTCTGTAGAGTTTTCTCGTAGAAGGTTTGTATATGGAGCAGCTTGCACACGTTTTTTCACTTATCGTTCAGCCCGCATACGATTTGACCGGCAGTTGGTGGGCGGCAATCTTCCTTTTCACCCTTGCAACTAAAATCATCCTGATGCCTCTGGCGCTCTGGACGCAGCAAAATTCCATTGTTATGGTGCGTCTTATGCCCGAGACTTTCCGCTTGAAGACACGCTACTTCGGCGACAGAGAGACTATCGAGGAGCGCTCCAACGAGCTCAACAAAAAGGCAGGTTACCACCCGCTGCTGAGCCTTATCCCTCTGGCCATCCAGGTAGTCATCCTGTTTGGCCTGGTAGACGTCATCCATGGCATCACTGATTCCGGCGCTCCTGGCACAGAGTTTTTGGGCATGACTCCAATCATTGACGGCGGCATCACCTGGATTATGCCTCTCGCGGCAGCCTTGTCCTCGGTTGCTCTTGGCCTTGCATCCAACAAGCTGAATCCACTCCAGCGCGAGCAGTCTCGTGCCGAGAAGAACACCACAAACGGCCTCTCCATTGCAATGTCGCTTGTACTTGCGGTTTACGTTGTTTGCGGCATGGCATTCTACTGGGTTTGCTCAAACCTTCTCTCAATCCTGGTTCAGATTGTCTGCAACATTATCATTGACCCTCGTAAACAGGTTGACTATGACGATCTCAACGCTGCTCGCGACGAGTTTGAGGCAATGGACGCAGCAACCAAGTCCACTCACAAGTGGTTCCAGCGCGATCCTCATGCTGCCCGCGAAAAAGAGGACTACAAGCGCTTCTTTGACACCATCGGCAAGCACCTGGTTTTCTATTCTGAGTCAAGCGGCTTCTACAAATACTTCCAGGGCGCTATTGAGTGGCTGCTGGCAAACTCGGACATCCGCATCCACTACGTCACCTCAGACCCTAATGACCAGGTCTTTGAGCTGGCAAAACAGCAGCCTCGCCTGATTCCTTATTACTTGGGCCAGCGTCGCCTCATCACGCTCTTCATGAAGCTCGACGCCGACGTTGTGGTTACCTCCCTCGGTGACCTGGAGAGCTCTTACATGAAGCGCTCCTACGTGCGCAAAGACGCTGAGTACATGTATATGTGCCACCACATGACCTCTATGACAGTCACCTCGACGCGCAATGAGTACACCTACTACGACGACGTCCTCTGCGTTGGCCCTCATCAGCAGCACGATCTTGAGCTGGTCGAGAAGTACTACGGCACGCCATCCAAGAGAAAGCCTGCTATTGGCTACGATCTTCTCGACAGGTCAATCCAGAACTACCAGAAGCAGAATCTGGGCCAGCGTAAACCTGGCGAGAAACCCCTGTTACTGATTGGTCCTTCGTGGCAGTACGACAACTTGATGGATAGCTGCCTTGACGGCCTGCTCGAGCAGCTCATGGGCCGCGGCTGGCGTATTGTGGTTCGCCCGCACCCAGAGTATTTGAAGCGTTATCCTGCTCGTATGGAGGAGATTCTTGCCCGCTACGCTGACGCCGATCCAGAGGAGCTCTCCTTTGAGACTGACTTCAGCTCTAACACTTCGGTTCTCTCGGCTGACCTGCTGTTTACTGACTGGTCGAGTGTTGCCGAGGAGTTCTCGTTTACCACGCTCAAGCCGTCGGTCTTCATTGATACCGCAATGAAGGAGAATAACCCTGACTGGAGCAAGATTCATTCTGATCCATGCGACATTACGCTGAGAAATGAGATTGGCCGCAGTTTTGATCCTAAGGACCTCTCGGGCTTGGGTGATGCGGTTGCGCAGATGCTTGAAGAGACCGACAGCTGGTCGCACAAGATTGAAGAGATTCGCAACAACATGATCTTCAACCTCGGCCACGGCGGAGAAGCTGCAGGTAAGTTCATTCTCGAGCGCGTTTTGGCTCACCAGGAGGGAACTGCCGAGAAGGGCAACGTTGCCGAGAAGAGCGACGCTGTCGAGAAGGACGATGCTGCAGCGGATGCCGCCGCGGACGATGTCGCCGAGAAGACCGATGACGCAGCAGCCGATGTCGATACTGCTACAACCGAGGGCGACGCCGACGCCACGGGCAACGGCAATGCCGCAAGCAGCGACAACGCCGAGAAGGACGGTGATTTCCGTGCGTAAAAGGGCTACTTCATCTGTGAAAGCACCAGTCAGCGCCGCCGTTCACAAGACGCGTGCACTCTTTGTGCATGCAGCGCTGTATGTTGCAGCTTTGACCTTTGCGTGGTGGGCGCTGCTGCCTGCAACGGCACAGGCCTATGTTGACCCATCAGTTATGACCTACACCATCCAGGCGCTGGCTGCGGTGGTAGTTGCTCTTTCTGCCGTGCTTGGTGTGGCGTTTAGGCGCTCTCGTAAGGTGCTTTTCCGCATCCTTAAGATTGACGAGAACGCAAACAAGATCGTTGAAGGCAAAGTTCACAAGGTAGACACCAAGGGCGCTGAAGCTGCAAACGCTCAGATGAAAGAAATCCTTGCAGCAGAAGCCGTCCGTCTCAAGGAGCAAAAAGAGGGAACTCTCAAACCTAAAGGTCGTATTGGTGTCGCATTCCTTGTTTCGTTCTTCACCGTCTTTACTATCTTGGTGGTAGCACCGCTTGAGCTGGTGGCCAATAGTGCGCGAGACCTTTCTTTCAACCTCAATGATGTTGCAGGTCCCGTTATTATTGCGGGCCTTATCATTACGCTCATTCTTACCGTAATTCTCTCGCTCCTGCGTAAGCGCGTGTTTAACGTTGCATCTGCGCTCGTAGGCGCCATCGGCGTGGCATCGTACGTTCAGGCAGTGTTCTTGAACGGTGGTATGCCACTTGCGGATGGACATGAGGTCATTTGGTCCAACTTTACCAGTCAGATGATTGTCTCTGGCCTCATCTGGTTGGCAATTATTGCAGCAGCAGTGATCTTCTCGCTCCTTAAAGCAAGACAGCTTAGAACAGGTCTTCTGGTAACCGCAACGGCTCTTATTATTGTCCAGGCAGTGGGCGTTACAAGTCTGTGGGGTCCTTCAATTGCGGCGTCGATAGATGCCCATCCCGAGCACCAGCAGGTTATTGCAACACGCGAGGGTCTCTACAACGTGTCTTCCAAGAAGAACGTCGTGGTGTTTGTCCTGGACACCACCGATACCGCTTTTGTCCAGAAGCTCTACGATGAGTATCCAGAGACATTTGCGTCCCTTACTGGCTTTACCTGGTACAGAAATTCCGTCGGTTCTATGATTCCAACGCGCTACGGTGTTCCATCGCTGCTCTTTGGTTCTCGTCCTCAGCCTGGCGAGAATTTCAACGATTTTGTCTACAACTGGGCACAAAGTGATCAATATCTCAAGGATATTCAGGATGCTGGATATCAAGCAGGTTTGTATACAGACCAGTTGAACTACTCTCACTACAGAGATACAGCACAGAAGTATTCCATCAACTACCACGAGCCTCGTGGTCGCGGCACAGATAATCAGCTAGACGTGCTAGGTGCACTGCGTATTCTCTATAAGACGGCATTCTGTAGGGACATGCCTTGGGTATTTAAGCCTCGATTCTGGTATTACACCGAGGACCTCAATATGCGTATGCGCAGACCAGTCAACATGGACGAGGTTGATCTTTCTTCGCAGCCTTACACCGAGGATGACCTCAAGTATTACCAGGAACTTCAGCACTACGGACTCTCGATTGACGACAGTGCTGGTCAGAAGGGATCGTTCCGCTTTATCCACCTTTTTGGTTCGCACCCACCTTATACGCTTGATCATAACGTTGAGCCTACCAGCGATCCAAGCAAGCAAAACGTTGAAGAGCAGACTATTGGCGCGTATAGGATTGTTGCGCAGTATATTGCTGAGCTTAAACGTCTTGGTGTGTATGAAAACACGTCTTTTATTATTACCGCAGATCACGGTGACTGGTATTTGACTGATGCCGACATTCAGCAGCCATCTGCCCCAGTTATCATGTATAAACCAGCTGGTCAGACCGCTGAAGAGGCAGCTCAGCCTATGCAGATTTCTGATGCGCCTGTCTGGCACTACGACATCTTGGCGCAGACGCTGAAGGACATGGGCGTTGACCAGCAGACGCTTTCTAACTACACTACGCCGCTTGATGAGTCCTATGAGGGTGAGACTCGTCCTCGTTACTACATTGAGACCATTTCAAACGGCAAGCACGACATTTTTGTCAGGGAGTTTGTCATTAACGGCGACGCCAATGACATGAAGAACTGGAGCCTTACGGGCAACGAATGGCCTGTTGAACCATGGCA
>CAUORV010000087.1:0-5834 GCA_963507085.1 uncultured Atopobium sp. | reverse complement strand
AAAACTGGGTGCAACTGGAGTGACGAGACGGCAAAACTATAACCACCGAGTGGGAGTAGTTGAAATCTAGCGTTTTCGAGTCCCTGACCTGCACCAACGAGTCAGGGGCTTTTCGTTTGGCAACCTCTGGGCAACCCTTACGGCCACATGCCGTGACTCGCATCAGCCCCAATCAAAGCCCGCGATGCCTCTGCTTGCGCTGCCCGAGCGTGGAAATCCGGACGCACGAGCGTGGATTTTCGGACGTCTGATGAATGAGAGTAGATAATCTCCCGTTTTGAGGGTAGTGTCGCGAATGTTGATGTAGGGCTCGGTTCTCGAGGGTGGCCGCAGGCTGCCCGAGGAACCGAGAATCACCTGGAATGCCGTCGTTCTAGCGCATGTCACGCTGCCTTCCCGCCGGCAACGGGGTTGTCGGCCACGACGGGCGCGATGATCCTGGCCGCGCGCTCGGCGGCGGTGCCCTTGCAGGCGCTCGCGGTATCCGTTCCTCTGGTTGCCGGCCTCGCAGGCCTCGTCGGCCCGGGCGTCCACAATCTCGTTGACCAGGGATTCGGCCATTATCCTCAACAGCTCGGAGAGGTTGACCATGCCGTCGTCGAATCTGGGCATCTCGGCCCCGTCGCTCGCGATCTCGTGTATATTGTCCATATGCGGTTATTGCCTTTCTACGAATCCTGACTTCAGCAATTAGAATTCTAGGCGATAATCGCTTCCTGCTTTCTGCAGCCAGGGAAGCGGTCCCTTACACCAACATTCGGCACGCGATCGGCAGTTATGGCAAATTCTATCTACAAACCAGTCTCATTAGAGGTTGGAAACATACTCAAAGACGTGCAGACAGGCAAGATCGGCTTGCCGGATCTGCAGCGTCCCTTTGTCTGGAAGAACGACAAGGTTCGCCAGCTCCTCGACTCCATGTTCCGAGGATACCCTATCGGCTACATCATGCTCTGGGAGTCCCCGGCTGACTACAGCGATAAGAAGTCCTCTATCGGCACCAACACCAAGATCTATGAAGCCCCGAAAGAACTCGTCATCGACGGCCAACAGCGCCTCACTGCCCTGCTTAGCTCGCTCTATGGTGTGCGGGTTAAGGACAAGGACTTTAAGGAGCGCAACATTCGAATCGCATTCGATCCGATAACGCACGTTTTCGAGAATGCCGACGCAGCCACCGACAGGAATCCGAGATTCATCTCATCGGTCAGCGAGGTCTTTACCGCAAACAGAGAGAACAAGCTCAGCACCTTCAGGAAGTCCTTTATTCGTCAATTGAATGAAGGTAATGCAAAGAAAGGTGAACCCGAACTGACAGACGAGGAAGAAGATCTTATCGAGCAGGGCATAAACGCCCTCCTTGGATTGGAGCGCTACTTGCTCCCAACCCTTGAAATCACTTCTGATGCTGACGAGGAAATGGTTTCGGACATCTTCGTGCGCGTCAACTCCCAGGGTCAATCTCTCAAACAGGACGACTTCATCATGACCCTGCTCTCCGTCTATGAGCCCGAAATGCGCTCTCGCATCGAGAAGTTCTGCGCGGACAGCCATGTTCCCGCCGATGGCACCTCTTACAACCATCTCATAAAGACATCTGCAACTCACATCATCCGTGCAGCCGTCGGACTCGGGTTCAAGCGCGGGCGCCTTCGCTATGCGTATCAGATTCTTCGTGGCAAGGATCTCAAGACCGGTGAAACTTCCCCCGAGACGCGCGCAGAAAACTTCGAGAAGTTCGGCAAGGCCGTGGATTGCGTTCTCGATCTGAATAATTGGAAGGCATTCCTAAATACATTGGGTGAAGCCGGCTACATAAGTTCAAGTCAGATTACGTCTGAGAACGCGTTGATTTTCAACTATGCTTTCTATCTGATTGGCCGTTACGAATTCAAGATGGAGCCTCTGGCTATTAAGAAGCTCGTTAGACGTTGGTTCTACGCTTCCAACCTTACGGCCTTCTATGTTGGCTCATTCGAGTCCGACTTCGAGAAGCAGCTTAACGAGGTCTCTGAGCTCAAAACTGCTGAAGAGTTCATCGCCTACTTCGACAGAAGTATCGCCGCACTGATGACAGACGACTACTTTTCCCTCACCCTGCCAAACGACCTCAACGCCAACGAAGCTACCGGCCCAAGCTGGCAAGGCTTTGTGGCTGCACAAGTTGTCCTGGGATACAAAGCCCTTTTCAGCACCGTGCCGGTTTCGCAACTCATATCCGATGGAGCCTCTGGCACAAAGAAGGCAGTGGACAAGCACCACCTCTTCCCCGACAACTATTTGAAAGAAGCGGGCTATCTATCTAACCGTAGCAACCGTGCTAACTTCACGTATGCGGACTATGGGAACAACATCTACATTTCCGATGATGCCCCTTCCGTGTATGTCGCAAAATACCGCAACGAACTTGGCGAAGAAGCCTACATAGAAGCATGCAAGCAGCATGCATTACCTACAGGCTTCGAAAACATGGACTATGAGGAGTTCATAGCAGCGCGTAGAGGCTTAATGGCCCAACTAATCAAGAAGGGCTTTGAGAGGCTGTAAGGAGTCGAAATGAAAGTCTCATCGCTTGATGAACAGACATTCTCTATTTAACTTGTACACTTTTTATTCTAGGCCCATACAAAAAACTGACTTACTCAAGTTATGAGATAAGTCAGTTTTTTTAGTTTTTAGAATTTGAATAAGTCATTAAGAGCTTCAGTCATAGTTGGGTGAGCGTAAATTTGGTCACGCAAGTCTTCAGCCTTTAAGTGGTGCTGCATTGCTAAAGTAATGACATTGATAGTTTCGTAAGCTTCTTCAGCGTAAATAGTAGCACCTAAGATTTCGTGGGTTTCTGGGTCAATCAAAGCCTTGTATGAGCCTCTTGGGTTGCCGATGACTTGGGCCTTTGGCACACCAGCTGCAGGCATTGTTAAGACCTTGTAAGCTTTACCTTGGGCCTTTAACTCGCTTTCAGTTAGTCCAGCTGAAGAAATTGCTGGCTTAATGAAGATTGAGTTAGCAAAAACTGGACGATTCTTCTTAGTTCTAGTCTTGTCACCAAAGAGTTGATTGTCCATAATCCGCCAGTCATCAAGCGAAATGTAGGTAAATTGCAAGCTACCGGCAACATCACCCATAGCGTAGATATTAGGAACACTGGTTTCAAGCTTATCGTTAACGACAATTTCGCCTCTTTGACCAACTTCAAGACTGGTTTTTTCTAGGTGAAGGGCGGCAGTGGCTGGGTGGCGGCCAACTGACACAAGCATCACGTCTGCTTGCAAGTCCTTAACACCATCTTCGGTTTCAACAGTTAAGTTAAGACCAGCTTCAGTTTCTTCAACCTTGGTCAAAGAAGACTTAAGCATGAAGGTAACGCCATCTGCTTCCATATCAGCCTTAGCTGCCTGAGCAATTTCTGGTTCAAACCGGCCCAAGATACTTGGCATTGGTTCAATTACAGTTACTTTACTGCCAAAGCCAGCGTACATTGAAGCAAATTCAAGTCCGATTGGTCCGCCACCTAAAATAACCAGATTCTTAGCAAGTTCTTTTTTAGCAAGCATTTCAGTTGAAGTAAATATCTTATCGTCAATCTTTAGGCCATCAATATTTGGTACATTACTTTCGGCACCAGTATTAATGAAAAGACGGTCGAATGTTAATTCTTCTGTACCTGATTCATCAGTTACCTTGATTGTCTTATCATCAATAAATTCAGCACTTGCATCAAGCACAGTTGCCAAGTCTTGGTCTGCTATCTTGTGGTAGTTCTTGTTGCGTAGTTTTGCTGTCATAGCTTCCTTAGTTTCGAAAGCTTCTTCATACTTAACTCCTCTTTGAGAGTTAATCACCAAGTTCTTAGTTGGCAAACATGCGATGTTGATACACGTTCCGCCGTACATCATTGGATCTTTTTCAATCAAAAGCACTTCTTCGCCATGACTTGTCAGGCTTCCTGCCAAAGTCTTACCAGCTTTGCCAAAGCCAATAATAATATTCTTAAAATGTCTCATACTTAGACTCCTAATCCAAATTATCGCTACATATTTTTTGTCAGTAACATATTTTTTTACAAAATATCACGATAGATGTCAGCTGTCTACGATTTTGCTTATAGCTATAATAAGTTCAATTGAATTGCCGGAGCCTTTGGCAAGCGCTGGCAAGAGAAGGGATTAGGTGCATGAACAACTAGCGATACTCATAAAACCCGAATTCACGTAACGTCGCTGACGACACTACCGCGGGTGTAGTATTGCTTAATCATGTCTTAATTTATAGTCATTTACCTGTGTATAATCGCATGCTACTCCGCGTGGTCTTCGGCAGAACCGAGGTATCATGCAGCTTAATCTTTCAAATATTGAATATACCTATCCATCAGCGGTAGAGCCCACCTTACATGATGTGACTATCACACTTCCACAGGGATGGACTGGCTTTGTTGGTAATAACGGATCTGGTAAAACAACCCTCGCACGTATCGTATGTAGTCTATTGCAACCTGACAGGGGAGTTGTAAGTCCATCGCTTTTCTCGGCATATTGTGCTCAAAATGCAACGGAGGCCCCAGCTACTCTTTTTGATTTTGCGGTTGCTTATGATGATGTGGCAATTAAGCTGAGGCGAGAGCTTTCTTTGGAGGATGATTGGCCTTGGCGTTTTGAGACACTTTCGTGTGGTCAGCAGAAGCGACTCCAGGTAGCGTGTGCTTTATGGGCCTCGCCTGACGTTCTTGTGCTCGATGAGCCCACTAATCATGTGGATGTATCAACAAAACATGCTCTTTTTGCGACCTTGTCGCAGTTCAAGGGTATCGGGGTGTTTATTTCACATGATAGAGAGCTGTTGGATAAACTCTGCACTCAATGTTTGTTTGTAGCTAACGGCACGGCAAACATGAAATCTGGTAATTATTCTCAGGCATCATCGCAGGTAGAGCTTGAACGTTCTAGCGCATTACACGCAAAGGAAGCGGCACAAAAAGAGAAGACTCGCCTTGAGCGAGAAACCCAGCGGCGTAGAGAAGAGGCTTCTAGAGTTCAGGCGCGCAAAAGTGGAAGAACTATTGACAAGCATGACAGTGATGCGCGCGCAAAAAAGCGGGGTTATATAGTTTCAGGCCAAGATGGTAAAGCGGGAAAATTGGCTGTACGCATGTGGGATAGACTTGAGAAGGCAACAGGGAAAGCAGTAGGTATTAGGGTTGAGAAACAATACGATTCCAATATCTGGTTGGATTGTGAGGCAAGCAATCGAAAAGTTCTGTTGAGGATGGAACCTAATAACATTCTCATGGGAGAGAGCTGCCTACAAACTCCACCGCTATTTATTGGCAACACGGATCATATTGGTGTTGTTGGCGATAATGGCTGTGGTAAAACAACGCTGATAAAGAAAATTATTTCAAGTATTTCTGATGATGTGCGGATGTTGTATATTCCTCAGGAGCCAACTGAACTGCAAAAAACAGAGACGCTAAGAAAAATCAAAGGGCTATCAAATTCCCAGCGTGGAAGAGTGCTGTCTATTGTGGCACAGCTCAATTCAGATCCCGATTATGTTCTTGCTGGTGAGTCAACCAGTCCAGGTGAAATGAGAAAGCTTATGCTTGCGCAGGGAATGCTCGAATCACCAGAGCTTATCGTAGTGGACGAGCCAACTAACTATTTGGACCTTGGTTCAACCATAGCGCTTGAACGTTTACTGTCTGAATATCCAGGAGCTTTGTTGTTGGTCTCACATGACCTCTCGCTGGTTGATTCCGCTACATCGATAAAATGGAGCATTCAACGATCAAATGACAACTTTGAGCTTGTGGTGCAGTAGGGGCGAGAAAC
>CAUORV010000086.1:0-5861 GCA_963507085.1 uncultured Atopobium sp. | reverse complement strand
ATATTGAAGAAGGTCGTGTCATTTTAGGAGGCTGCGTTGTATGTGTAGATGACCCTAAGTTTCATTGCAATGATTGCAAGTATGATTGGAACTAGCTGTGATTTTGAATTTTGCCGATATCGGCAATAAACAGTCTCCTTTGCTATAATAATCTCACCAGTTTTTGCCGATAGGGAGGTGAAGCTTAATGGGATTTCTTTCTGCGGCAGAGATTGCTGAGCTCTGGGGCATATCCGAGAGAAGTGTGCGCAATTACTGCGCTAATGGCCGCGTGCCAGGCGCTTTTCTCGTGGGAAAAACTTGGAACATTCCAGCCGATGCAGTAAAACCTTCTCGAAAAAATGCCAAAACATCGTCAACAAGTCCGCTGCTTTCGCGCTTGATTGAAGAAAAGACCTCAAAAATAAAGGGCGGTATTTACCATAAGCTCCAGGTCGAGCTTACCTATAACTCTAATCACATTGAGGGAAGCAAGCTCTCCCTCGATCAGACACGCATGATTTTTGAAACGGCTACTATCGGCGTTGAAGAAAATCCTGTTCATATTGATGACATTGTAGAAACTCAGAACCACTTCCGCGCTATCGATTACGTGATTGACCACGCAAAAGACCCTCTTACAGAGATCATCATCAAAGAACTCCACCGCATTCTAAAAACGGGAACTACAGATTCTGTAAAAGATTGGTTTGCTGTTGGAGATTACAAACGCTCACCAAATGAGGTAGGTGGGCGAGAAACCACTCCTCCAGAAAATGTTGCTAAAGAGATGAAATCGCTGTTAAAGGCTTATAACTCAAACAGCTCCCATTCTTTTGAAAATATTGTTGATTACCACGTTCGCTTTGAGCGCATTCATCCGTTCCAAGATGGCAACGGACGTGTTGGTAGGTTGATTATGCTTAAAGAATGTCTTGCTCATGACGTTGTCCCGTTCGTAATTACTGACGAAATGAAGTCTTTCTATTATCGAGGGCTCTCTAAGTGGGATAAGGAGAACGGCTATCTTCTTGATACGTGCCGTACGGCTCAAGATAGATTCAAAGCCACACTGGATTACTTCCGAATTCCGTTCGGTGATAAGTAGGCCACCTGCTGTTATTCTCGTTTTAACGTTATAGTGCTGTTTTTGATCAATAGACTTCAACCTGTTGAGAGCTTTCTCGAGAAAAATATAGAGTCACCCGCAGAGCAGGTGACTCTAATTGTTCATTCTTCTGTACTTATTTCCCAATACTTTGCATGTATCTCGCCATTACTTAGCAATCTGCCAGCCTTCAATACGTGAACGAGCTTCAACAAAGTCATGGTAGGGACCGCTGTGCGAGATAAGCTCCTCATGGGTGCCCTGTTCTGCAACACGTCCATCTCTAAGGAAGAAAATCTGGTCAGCTTCCTCAATTGTTGAGAGACGATGCGCAATTTCAAGCACAGTTTTTCCCTTACAGAGTTGGGCAAGGGCTGCTTGAATCTCAGCTTCGTTTTCTGGGTCAACACTTGCCGTTGCCTCATCAAGAACAACAAGAGGCGCATCTTTCAAAATTGCGCGAGCAATTGAGATGCGTTGTCTCTCGCCTCCAGATAGTCGAGCTCCACCTTCTCCAACTTTTGTCTTATAGCCCTCGGGCAGAGCTTTTATGAACTCATCGCAGCGTGCGGCCTTTGCTGCTTCTACAATCTCTTCAAACTGTGCATCTGGCCTGCTTAAGGCAATATTACGCTCAATCGTGTCATCCATAAGATAGACATCTTGGAAAACCATGGAGAAGTCCGCAAGAATACTGTCGCACGAAAGCTCGCGTACATCGTGGCCTCCTATGCGTACGGAGCCGCCTGTTGCATCATAGAAACGTGCAAATAACTTGGCAACAGTTGTCTTACCAGAACCACTTCCTCCAACAAGAGCCGCAGTTGTTCCTTCGGGGATAGACAAAGACATTCCGCTGAGCACAAGAGGTCCATCTCCGTAAGCGAATGAGACGTCATGCATCTCAAGGTTGTGATGCTCAAGTTTCACAGCTTTGCAATTGTCATCGATTGCAGGTGCGGATTCGATAGCGTCAAGACGGTCGATAACTTCTCCGATGTGTCCAATTACGTAGGCAGCATCGCCACAAGCCTCAATTGATTGGAACAGCATAAAGGAGAACATCACCAGTGTGCAGAAGTTAAGAAGAGATATCGTGCCGTTCAGGAAAGAGATACATACGATAACAATGACGCCAATCGAAGCACTGCGTGTCACAAAGAGAAGCAAGGCGTTGAAGGGTTGGAAAGCAAGCTCGGTTTTGAGATTTACATTTCTAGAACGTGCATATGCGGAGCGTACTGCTGAAACAGCAGCATCTACCTGCCGGTAACTCTTAACAACGGGCATACCGTGGATGTATTCCAACGTTGCTTGAGCCATATCCTCGCGTGCGTCATTTTGTGCGGGCGACAAACGCGCGGAATTTTTGAACATCAGCTCCAGTACCACCGTTGCTACCGCAATTGCAGCCAATGCAAGGATGCAGGCCCGCAGATCCATGAAGGCGAGAAACGCCACCATTGCAGCTGCGGTTATGTATCCGTTGCCAAGCATGTCTACCATGCGCATACCGTGGATTTCCACGAATGACAGCTCGGTTGTGAGTGCCGAGAGAATTTCTCCTGATGGGTGATTGTCAAAGTAACCAAGAGGGACGCGTTTCAGCGCTTCTCCGATACGTATGCGCACCTCGTTAGAACGTTCTGCAGCTACGGTTTCCTCGGCTCGTGCTCTCAACCACATAAGTGCTGCGCGTAGCGCAATCGAAGCAATAATGGCCAGTCCAGCCGTAAGTGCAATTGTAAGATCGGGTTTCTCGCCATTTGATAAGCCGAGAAACCCGCACATGGCCCAGGCGGCAATAGCGATGGGTGCTGCAGAAACAAGTGAGATAAGAAAAGAGTATGCAAAGCCAAAGAGAATTCGCGTTTTCTTGTTGCCCGTCCAACGCACCACTTTTATAAGCGCACTAAACATTACGCTGCTCCTTTCTCACTTCATGAGTTCCATTGGAGATATGTGCTTCCCACATGCGGTGATAGAGATCACTTGAACCAAGGAGGTCCGTATGTGTTCCCTCAGCGACGATATTTCCGGAATCCATGACCACTATCTTGTCAAAATTACGCACCGTTGAGATTCTGTGCGCGATTACAATCAGCGTCTTTCCACGTGCAAGTTCTGAAAGCGCCTGCTGGATGAGCTCCTCACTCTCTGGGTCTATGAATGCAGTTGCCTCATCGAGCACAAGAATCGGTGCATCTTTCAGATAGGCACGTGCGATAGAGATACGCTGGCGTTCTCCACCCGAAAGAGCTCCTCCGGCTTCTCCGGAAAGGGTCTCAAATCCATTTGCAAGCTTATCTGCCAACTCTTCACAGTGCGCAGCGGCAAGCGCGCGCTCTACCTCGGCGTCAGTTGCGCCCTCACGTCCGAGCCTTACGTTCTCAAAGATTGTTCGATCAAAGAGGAAATTGTCTTGAGTCACAAAGCTTACAAGACCAGCCAGCTGATCAAGTGGTATATCGCGCACGTCAGTTTCCCCGATGCGGATTGCTCCTGATCCCGCGTCCCAGAATCGAGCAATGAGCTTGGCCATTGTTGACTTTCCAGAACCACTTGGCCCCACCAGAGCACACGAGGTACCTTCAGGCACTTCAAGAGAGATTCCGTGGAGCACTTCTTCGTTGGAATATGAGAATCGGACGTTCTTGAATGAGATATCGTGGGACGTGATGAGTGCGGGAGAGGAGACTTCGGGCAAGGGTTTCATCTCTAACAGCTTACTAACGCTGTCCATTACCTTCTCGATTTCCTTGAACATATTGGTGTACTGCGTAATTTTAGTGAGAGGACCAATGACGCCGATTGACAACATACATGCAAGAGCCATCTGAGCTACGTCGATACTGCCCGAAGCTACAAGAATGCATCCAACTGGTACAACACCCAGAAGAAGCGTTGGCAGTATTGCAAACATGGCGTTCATGGGGACACGAGCAGACCTGTACCAGGCAAGCGTTAGTTTCTCAAATTCAGAGATGTCGTTACGAAAGCGAGCATACGAAGAGTCGGCTTGATTGAAAGTCTTGATGACTTCGATTCCATCGATGTATTCGACGAGTGTTGAGTTAACGCGCTCACTTGCCGTCCAGTACGCTGCATAGTCTCGTTCAAAGTTTTTAAAAAGGAGCGAAAGGGGCACAATTGACAAGGCTGGTGCGATGAGCATAGAGAGAGCGAGCCGGATATCAATTGACCACACGATTGCAAAACACAAGATGAGAAGAAGCACATTGCTGGTAAATTCCGGGATAACGTGGGCAATGGGCAGCTCCATTTGCTCAATATCGTCAATGATTATTTTCTTAAGTGCTCCAGAGGGCGCTGATTGAACATCGCCGAGGGAGCATGCAGCAAGATGTTTGCAAGCGGCGTTTCGCAAGTTTTCAAGCGTATGGTAGGCAACGCTGTGTGATGTCGATGTTGAGGCTAGATAGCCTATTGTCTGAACTGCCACTCCGAGAAGGGCAATGAGTGCCCAGTGTCCAACTTCACTGATGGCAAGGGTGTCTGTTATTGAGAGCGCAATCAACTTGTAGGCGGCAAAAAAGGGAATAATGCCTCCAACAACACCTACCACAGCACATAACAGCGAGGCTCCAAGTTTTAGACGCTGTCCGCGTGTAAATGAAGCAAGCCGCTGTATCCAACTGCTCTTTTTCTTTTTGCTAGGGTCCATGGGTCCTCCCAAACGACGAGTATGAGCAAATTGTATTCATAGCTCGTTGCATGAGAAAAGCCCGATTGTCGCGGCTAGCTCCAAGTGTATCTATGCGGGTGGATTATCTTTCTTGTCCAGCGCTTTCACGGTAATCGCCAGGTGCCATGCCAACGACATTACGGAATGTGGAAGCAAATTTTGAGGCATTGGTATATCCGACTTCAAATGCCACCTCACCGATTGGCTTGGAGGTTGTTCGGAGGAGGGTTGCAGCTTGTGCCATGCGATAGCGTGTGAGGTATGCGTGCACACTAGCGCCATAAACCTCCTTGAACCACCGCTGCATGCTGGCATAGGGAAACTCGAACTCTTGTGAGAGCTCTTTGAGTGTCTTATGGGAAGAAAGATCAGAGGTTATAGCTCGTTCTATTTCCTTTACCTTATCAACCTGTGCGCGCGTGAGACCGTACTGTCCAATACGTCCGCCTTCAGGAATATTACTGCCGAGAAACAAGAGAAGCTCCATAATCTTGAGTTTTAGGTAAGCATCTCTAAAGCGGTCATGAGCGTTATAGATCTCGCAGAAAATATGCTCGACCGACGGTCCGCTACGGAGCACACTTGGTTCATCGCCTGAACAGAACCTCTCGTAGAGCTGCTTAACACTTACAGGAAAGCCCTCGGGAAACATTGATTGCAGCGATTTATCTGCTATGTCGGGATCAAGACAGACGGTGACACCACGGTAGTGTCCAAACGGAAACCGAAAGAGACTTTCATGTCTTGCGTGATCGTCAATGCCAAGATCACCTACGTCAAGGTACAGGCATGAGTCAGTTCCGGACTCCCACTCAATTCTTCCTTCTCGACAATAGTTCAGGCAGAGCATGCGTGATTCTGGGGTAAGCTTAAAGCCCGACTCAAGGTTCCATACGCTTGTGAAGTCATTGAACATGAGGGTAATTCCAGGCATGACATCGTGCATTGTCATGATGCCCTGTCCGTCAGTACCTTCTGCCCTCCATACAGAATGATCTGTATCGTGCGTCACGCGACGGACGTTGCCACCCATGTCAGCATAGTTAGCAATGTCCATCGTGTCTCCAA
>CAUORV010000085.1:0-5877 GCA_963507085.1 uncultured Atopobium sp. | reverse complement strand
CCTGCAGGTGCAGCGGACTTAGTATCCTCGGTTTTTGTCTCCTCAGTAGGCTTAGCTTCCTCGGTTTTTGTCTCCTCTGCAGGCTTAGCATCCTCGGTTTTTGTCTCTTCTGCAGACTTAGTATCCTCAGGTTTTGTCTCCTCAGTCTTTGCTGACTGTGTAATAGATGACTTCTGCTCTGGGACAGGTGTCTGAGTTGGAATGTTAAGAACAATACCAGTTACGCCACCTGCAACAAGACCAGTTGTTACAACTCCCATAGCACTTTCTGTGCAACGGTGCCAGTCTTTGCTACGGTTGCAACCGCCTTTGGTGCGTTTGCGACCGCCTTTGGAAAACGCTTAGCAAACTTGACAAACTGACCTGTAACCTTGTCAACCAATCCTACCTTAATCATTGTTTCTCCTTTGTGTTAAGCCTACGTGGTTTTGATTTATTACGTCCCTAAAAGTGGTGTAGGGATTGTGTTACATCTACTCCACTTGCTTACGATATCGTCAGGAAAATAGGTTCCTTCACGGAGTTTAGAAATTTTTAAGGTAAGAGTTCCAACTGAAGTTACGAGCTTTCGCTCACGGTATCCATTGCGAACACAACCAAGCTCTTCCACTTGCTCAACCATTACGGTATTTACTAAGTCTTCAAGTAGTGTTCGTGCCATACCATTAAGATCTAATTTGTGATCTTGGGTGTAGGAGAGCTCAGTTTCATGTAGAGTTTGCATTGCGGTTATTTCCTTTCTGAATTGGTTGTGGTGACTATATTCTAGGAAATAACCGCACTTCTTTTACATCACTGGAGTGCTTCTCTTACACTACTTTTTGGGATATGATTCTTCTCCACCCACCGATAAAACGACACCGTTCATGTGAACCCCACCTGTTCGGACAGGTGGGGTTTCTCGCCAGTCGTATAGTCAAAGCGGTGTGGTTTGGACGTGCGACATCGGCAGAAACGGGGCGAGAAATGCAAAGGTTACAGAAACGCTTTGCAAAGGTCTTGAGTGTGTTTATGACGTTGGTGCTTTCGTTTGCGCTGGTAGGGTGCAACGTGTTCCCGTTTCTGCAGAACAATTCTGACCAGCAGACAACGCAGTCGTCAATCACAACAGGGGAAATCGAGGCAATACACGAGCCCAAGTTTGGCGGCAGCTACCTGGATATCACTATCGAAGGGTTTAATAACCTGGGCTTTGAGTACGGCGACAGCGTGGACGTTACGTTCAGCAACGGATACAAGCTCACCGATATTCCGTACTATAACGGCTATTACACCAAAACCAACGAGCCCCTGGTTGTTGCATATCCGGGCTATCCTTACATCGATGTGTGCATAAATAATGGTGAGCCTCTATGGGAAACCGCTGGTCTGAAGGCTGGAGATACGGCCACGGTGACGCTCCATGAGAAGCAAAAGTACGCAACGGTTCAGAAGGCCCTGGATGCAACGTACACCAATAATCGCTCCGACTACGCAAGTGACGAGGTCTTTGCCAACTTCCGTCCCATGAAGGGTGGAAATCTTGCCGAGGGCGTGATGTATCGCTCGGCGTCGCCTATTGATAATCGGAACAATCGCGCACCTTACGCGGCAGATCTTGCCCAGAGGTGTGGCGTGCAGTTTATCTTGGACCTCGCGGACACCAACGAAGAGATTCAGGGTTATTACCAGAATGCGGACTACGATATTACGTGGCACAAAAGCCTGTATGACGCAGGGAATGTTGCGGCCCTTAACCTCAACGCCAATTACCGTGGCGGCCAATATGCTCATCGCCTGGCAGCGGGCCTGCGCGAGATAATCCTGCATAAGGGTCCCTACCTTATTCACTGCACCGAGGGTAAGGATCGCACGGGCTTTGTTTGCGCCCTTCTCGAGGCGCTTTGCGGCGCATCCTACGACGAGATGCGCGACGACTACATGATTACCTACGACAACTATTACGGCATTAACGAGAAGGACGACAAAGCTCGTTACGACGCCGTTGTTGACGTGAAGTTCGACGACATTGCTCGCTGCATTGCTGGGGTGCCTACGTACGGTTCGCTCGACGGCGCGGATTATGCGGCTGGAGCTCGCAAGTATCTGACTGACGCGGGTATGACCGAATGGGAGATCAACAAGCTCGTCGAACGGTTGACGAGCAAGTAGCGCGTGTGGGCCGGGCTGCGCTGCGGGTGGGGTCGCGCTGCGCACCGGCGGTGTTCGCGGGCTGCGGCAAAACTGACAGGTTAGTCACCTGGCGAGAGGAGTGATTTTCTCGCCAGGTTTTAGATTAGGTTTAAATTAAGGAAGGGAGATCTACAATGACGAGTGCTTTTGTTACCAACATTGCTTTTCCAAAATTTCTAGAGGAGGTAATGTTCTATCTTGATGAGGTTGGATGTTTTGATGTTGAAAAAGTTTTAGTCGAAAAACATACAGAATGGACGGCTCCAAAAGATTGTTGCATTGGTGAAGACGTCTACTTCATGTTTTCAAAAACTTCAATCGATACAATCAAACGCTTAAAGTGTCAACTGAAAAATATTTCAGAAGATGATGCGTTATATGAAGCTAAAGAGTTGCTGGCTGTGGGACTTAACAGAGGAGAGATGCTTTATAAAGAATACGGCGGATGCATCTTTGCAAAAGGCGTTGTATCTGGGGATGTGATTGTAGATTCATACGCCGTAGAAAATGATCTTCATTGGAGAAGCAGGTATTTTGCTCCGATTGATGACATGATAGTTTTTGATAAACCAATTCATATCAGCGATTTTAGAGACTTTATTACAATCTCTAGAACTGGTGCGATTACGAAACTTACTCCAGAACAGAACCAACAGTTAAAAAACAAATTGAACCTTTAATTGCAATCGAAACTGTGCCTCAAATTTTGTATGGTGCAGTTTCGATTAGTTTTTTTATTTGTAAATTTTGACTTACATCTCTAACCTTCGTTTTTCTTGTTAATTTAAATAGCGATAAGGCCCTGCTACTGACGATGATATTTGCTTTTGATATATGATTTGATTTCTCTTTTTACGTCGTTATTTCAAGTGACATACTGGGGACTGTATGAATGTAGCGGAAGGCCTTGAGAAGAAGCTTATGCCCATGGCAGAGTCGGTGAGTAAGAATAAATATCTTCTTACTATGCGCGACTCGTTTGCCATGCTCATGCCAATCCTTATTATCGGATCAATGTTTACGCTGGTAGGCAACTTGCCAATTCCTGCGTGGGTTGATTTCTTGAAGTCCACTACGATTCAGGGCAAGTCGCTTTTCTCGCTGTTGGCCATTCCTTCTGCCTGCACTGTTTCGCTCATGGCAATATTTTTGTCGTTCGAGATTGGCTACAACTTTGCTGATCAACTTGGTTTAGAGGATCGAGTTTCTGCTGGTATGGTTTCGCTCGTCAGCTGGTTTATTTTGATGCCTCAGGTGACTGAGTTTTTGCCCCAGGGAGCTTCTCAGCCATTTTTGGTGGAGAGCATTCCTCTTGCGTGGACCGGCGCGAGGGGTGTGTTTGTAGCGATTATCGTAGGCTTTTTGTCGGTGTCCATTTTTGGATTTGCTATCAAGAAGAACTGGGTTATTAGGATGCCGGAGGGCGTTCCTACGTCTGTTTCGCTTGCGTTTAGTGCTCTGGTTCCGATGGCGCTCACGTTTGCCGCAGTGTGGGCGATTAGCGTTTTGTTTGCGCTCACTCCTTGGGGAGATGCATTCACCTGCATTTATTCTATGTTGCAGATTCCACTGACCATGCTTGGCGGAACCGTGTGGGCTCTGGCGATTGCTTACGTCATCCAGGGCATTTTCTGGTTCTTTGGCATTAACGGGTCAAACATTACGAGCCCCATTTTTACACCGATTTTGACCGCGCTTACGCTGGAAAACCAGGCTGCTTTTGCAGCTGGAACCGCACTGCCCAACATTATCAATCGAGAGTTTGATGCGTTCTTTGCGCTGTTTGGTGGCGGAGGATCAACCCTTTCGCTGTTGATTGTGATATTTTTGTTCTGCAATTCTCGCCGTGCAAAAGACATTGCAAAGATCTCCATTGTGCCTGGTATTTTTGGTATTAACGAGCCCGTCATGTACGGACTGCCGATAGTACTGAACCCCATTATGGCAATTCCTCTGATTTTTACCCCCGCAATCAATATTGCGATTTCCTGGTTTGCCATGAGTACGGGGCTGGTGCCTCTGTGTAACGGCATTATGCTGCCTGGAAGTACCCCTCCATTGATCTCGGGATTTCTTCTGTGCGGATGGCAGGGCGCTTTACTTCAGCTCGTATTGATTTTGATTGATATGGCAATCTACCTGCCGTTTATTAAGGCTCTGGATATGCAGTTTCTCAAGGAGGAAAAGGGAGCTGAGACAGAGCATGCAGTCTAGGCGCTGCGGAGACATAGTGTGCGTTGAAGGCAGCTCTGGGTGGGCTGCCTTTTTCTGTTCGCCGAAATGTACAAGAAGTTAAAAGTGCAAGCTCCAATTAGGAGGATAATATCAGTATAAAGCGCAATTTAACTGGTAGTACATGATAGGCGATGACACAGGTTGTGGTCTGGCAATGTATGCGAGTAACCAGAAAAATTTACTGGCTTTTGCCTAAAGGGAGCAGCAATGATAGATAGACAATCTCTTGATGAGGTCCTCACTCAGTACAAAGAGAATTTTCCTTCTCACTGGGAAGAAGAAAAATATAAATGGGAAGCAATTAAGTGTTTCCAGGATAATTGGGATATTAATGCTCAGGATTTTCCTGCGATGCTGAGAAAGTCGCTGTCAAAGACAGATAATCTTTTAACTACTTCTTATGATTTTTCTCGTAAGATGATTGAGTTTTATGCTGAACAGGATGCAGAAGAAGTTCGTAGTATGTTTATGCGACTTTATGACGAGAACATCGATATAGTTGAGCGTATTAACGGATTTATGGCAAAGTCGGATAAGTTACTGGATGTATATGGTCCTGAAGGAAAGCAGCATTATCAAAAAGAGGGAACCATCACAACTTATCTTTGGCTTAGATATCCAGACATATATTACATATATAAGTTTAGACAAGTAAAAGCTTTATCGGATAGGTTAGAGAGCAATTACGAGTTTAAGCAGGGGGCATCTACAACTAATATAAGGACGTATACGAAATTTTATAATGAAGTTAGAGATGTAATTTCTGAAGATTCCAAACTCATTAAGATGTTTACCTCTGCTTTAACAGAAGATTGCTATCCCGATCCTTATTTTGTGACTCTAACGGCTGATATTGCGTATTTCTCAAAGGATTATAAAGAGATTCCTCCAACTCCACCTGATGATCAGTTGTTTTGTATTCCTCCATATAACAAGGGAAAATTTTTGGAGGAAGTATTTATGTCGGAAGAGAAATATGACAAGTTAGCTGCCGTATTACTAAATAAAAAGAACATTATTTTGCAGGGAGCACCAGGAGTTGGAAAGACCTTCTCGGCAAAAAGACTTGCATATTCGCTGATAGGTGCCGTGAACGAGGACGCTATTGAGTTCGTACAATTCCACCAGAATTATTCGTACGAAGACTTTATGATGGGCTACAAGCCTAGCGGGACAATCTTTGAGCTCAAGAAAGGCGTGTTTTATCGTTTCTGCAAGAAGGCAGAGACTGATCCTGACGCAAAATATTTCTTTATTATCGACGAGATTAACCGTGGCAATTTGAGCAAGATTTTTGGTGAACTTTTGATGCTCATTGAGAATGATTATCGAGGTACACCAGCTACACTTGCGTACAATGACGAGAAATTCTCGGTCCCAAAGAACCTTTACATTATTGGAATGATGAACACGGCAGACAGAAGCCTGGCAATGATTGACTACGCTTTGCGTCGTCGTTTTAGCTTCTTT
>CAUORV010000084.1:0-5969 GCA_963507085.1 uncultured Atopobium sp. | reverse complement strand
ATAAATCCCTGACATCCGTCTCAGCCATAAGAGCCTCCAAAGTATGCCATAAATATTCTTATAAATTAGTAAAAAAATTTATAAGAGTATTATATCACAATATGGAACAAATATCATAAAATGCTCTTTGAAGAATGGACTGTAGGTTTTTAAACCACCTGGAAAATGAAGAAATCAAGGTAGTGGCTCTCGGGAACACCCCAAAGAATTGGGTGGTCAGGAGCTTGCTGGCGCTCTTCAATTTGCTTGAGCTGCACGTTAGTGTGGTGAGCTGCCTCGGCAATTGCCTGGGCGAGAAGATCTCTGGTCATGAAATGTGAGCAGGAACAAGTTGCCAGGTAGCCGCCTCGGGGTAGTAGCTTCATGGCCGCAGCGTTGATTTCCTTATAGCCACGCATGGCGCTACGGACTTTGTCGCGCGTTTTGGTAAATGCAGGCGGATCCAGAATGATGAGGTCAAACGGACCTCCCTCTGCCTTGAGTTGAGCGCGATCTTGAGCTAACTTTGGCAGATATTCAAGAACATTTGCGCAGGTAAAGTCCATATGGTCTGCCAAATCGTTGAACTCCGCGTTTTGGCGCGCAAGGTCAATGGCGGTTTGGCTGACATCTACACAGCGGACAAATTCTGCTCCTCCAGCTGCGGCGTTAAGACCAAAAGGACCAACATGGCAGAAACAATCCAACACACGGCGACCTTGTGCAAGTTGACGAACTGCTCGGCGGTTGTATTTTTGATCCAAGAAAAAGCCTGTTTTTTGACTATTCTCCAGGTCAAGATTGAATTTGAGTCCGTTTTCTGTTGCAAGAACGTGAGTTGAAGGCAGAGTAAGGGTGCTTTCTGCAATCAAGCTATTCTCATCCGGTGAAGAGCCTATCCACCAGCCCTTATATTGCGGAAGTCCTTCTTTAAGGCGCGAAGGAGAATCATTTCTTTCGTAAATGCCGTCGATTACCTGGCCGTCTGCAGAGAAAACTTTAAGTAGCAGCGGATAGATAACGTCACGCAGATGCTCCATACCAACGGTTCCTACCTGTGCAACAAGTACGTTCTCGTAGCGGTCAACGATTAAGCCAGGAAAGCCATCGGCCTCAGAGAAGATGACACGGCAACAATTGGTATCGGACTCAGTCCCAGGTAGAGCGCGGTTTCCCATAGTGGTTTTACGATGTTCCCACGCCCAGCTAATCTTGCGACTCCAAAATGCTTCATTGAGCCTATCGTTGGCGTTTCTTGTCACAATTCTGACGCGAATCTTGCTCATTTCTGACAGCAGACCAGTTCCCTGGTAGGTACCGTTCTCTTCAAAGACATCAACAATGCAACCATTTTGAGCACACTCGCCACTTTCTGGAGACGGCTCCATACGGATAACCTCGCCCTCAAAGACCCAAGGATGTCCGCCTGCAAGTGCGCGAGCAGCTTTCTTGGTGATAATAACCTGTGGATATGGGCGGAGTTGCTTCATGATGTTCCTTCTCGCGAGAAGTGCTTACAAAAAAGCTGGGTGTCTGTGAGCACCCAGCATCTATGCTCAAAAAGTTACAGAATCAAATTGCAGAGAGCCATAATGGGGAATATTGCCTGTTTGATGGCTGCAGAGCGTTTGTCGGGAGAAGTTACATAGAGAAGAATTGCGGCAAATGCCATTGAACATACAGCAAAGATAACAAGCGCTTTACCTGCTGGATTTCTGGTAGCCATCAAGAAGACGCCAACGAATACCTCAATGGCAAGAAAGAGATTGTAGAATCCCTGGTTAAAAGCCATTTCTTGAGTATTTTCTGCTTCTTCTTTTGTCATGCTAAAGGCCTTGAGCGTGCCGTCAGAAGTCCAGGCAAATGACTCAAGATAAAAAATAACCACATGAAGAGCTGCTGCTCCAAGAGCAAAAATTACACCAACGCCATTAAAAGGGCTCATTTTGATTCCTTTACTGTATTAGCTGACTGCATCTGATTATAGATTACGTGTGTCGGCCATATCTGCCGCCAAATCCAAAGCCTTTACCCCTTGACCTTGAACCCGAGAACATCGATCGCGTGGTCTTGGCGGTAGAGCGGGAGTCTTGAAGCATAATGCGACCCGAGTCATAAGAAAAGCCAGGTAGATCCCATGTTGGAATGAGCGCTTTTGTGAAGTACTCAATTTCCCTAAGCGGAGTAACCTCGTCTGGTCCCATAAAAGTAAACGCCTGACCTGCGGCTCCTGCACGGCCTGTTCGGCCAATGCGGTGAACATAATCCTCAGGGTCAAGTGGCACGTCAAAGTTAATAACTGCGTCAATGCCCTGGATATCAATGCCGCGGCTCATAACATCGGTTGCAACAAGAACCTGAATGGCGCCACTACGGAATCGCTCCAGTGCTCTTGCGCGAGCCTTTTGCGGACGGTCCGCATGCATAACATCAACCTTTAGACCTGCGGCTTTGAGGTTTTTGTAAATGCTGTCAACGCGCGACTTTGTCCTGCAGAACACCAAAACGCGCTCTGGCGCAGGATCAAAGGAGTCGATAAGCGCTTTCAAGAGCTGCGGTTTTTGTCCTTGGGTAACTGAGCACAAATGTTGCTCGATTGTTGCTGCAGTTTGTCCAGTTCTTGCAATTTCGATGCGCTCCGTGTCTTTGAGCAGCGCATCTATGGTTGAGGTAATTGACGCGGGGAGCGTTGCCGAGAAGAGCAACGTTTGGTGCGCCTTGGGCAGCTGCTCCATAATGCGGCGAACGCTTGGCCAAAATCCCATGTCAAGCATGCGATCTGCCTCGTCGAGTACCAGCACCTGGATGTTTTCAAGGCTTGTATGCTTCTTGTCGAGAAGATCTATCAGGCGGCCAGGTGTTGCCACCAGCACATCGCAACCTTTTTGCAGTGCGGTTATCTGGTGCTTGTAGCGAGCGCCGCCGGTGACAATGACAGCTTGCTGACCAGTGGATGCACAAACGCTTTTAGCAACGTTGTCGATTTGAGCCGCGAGCTCTCGTGTTGGGGTGATGATGAGCGCGCGGGGGTAGGCGTTGCGTTTGGTGTCACCACGCTTGGCGTTACGCTTGGCACTCGCGTTGGGCCCGGCGGCTGCGTCGCGTCCGGCGGCTGCGCTGCGCCCGGCGGCCGCGTTGGGCTCCTTGGCGTCGGGCTTCTCGGCCCCATCGGGTTTCTCGACAGCAATGCGCTGCAGCGTAGGCAACATAAACGCTGCAGTTTTACCCGTTCCCGTTTGCGCAGACGCAACAACGTCCTTTCCCGCGAGGACGGCGGGAATTGCCGCGGCCTGCACGGGAGTAGGCGCGTTGAATCCAAGTGTTGCTACGCCTGCCAGAATTTGCTCGTTTAGCCCGAGCTCGGCAAAAGTTATTTCCATACAAACAAGTATACTTATGTGCAACGATTAGCTAAAGGAAGTTACCATGCCTATTAATATTCCAGATGGTTTACCAGCTAAGAAGACGCTGCAAGAAGAGCGCATTTTTGCGCTTGAGGAAGAAGTTGCAGAGCACCAGGAGATTCGCCCGCTGCGCCTGGCAATTTTGAATTTAATGCCTAAGAAAATTCAGACAGAAACTCAGATTCTCCGTCTGATTTCAAAGTCTCCTATTCAGGTTACGTGCGATTTTATGCGCATTTCTTCGCACGAATCTAAAAATACTGCCGCCGACCACTTGGTAACGTTTTATTCAACTTTTGATGACTTCAAAGATAAAAATTACGACGGCCTGATTATCACGGGCGCTCCTATCGAGGACCTCAGATATGAGGACGTTGACTATTGGGATGAGTTTTGTCGCATTGTTGACTGGTCTCAGGAGCATGTCTTTTCTACCATGTACCTGTGTTGGGGTGCACTAGCTGGCCTGTATTACTTGCACGATATTCCCAAGAAGATGCTGGGCGCTAAGCTGTTTGGTATTTTCCCGCAGCGTTTATGCGATGAGTATTGCTTCCTCACTAATGGATTTGACGAGGTACATTACATGCCGCATTCTCGTCATGCTGCGATTGAGACATCAGCTCTGCTGGATCACCCTGAGCTTGCGGTGCTTTCTGAGGGATTTACCAGCGGTCCTGCACTTCTCGCCACAAGAGACTTTCACGAGATTTTTGTAACCGGTCATTTTGAATATGATCGCGACACACTTGCAGAGGAGTATTGGCGCGACTTCCATAAGGGTCTGCCTATTCGCCTGCCGGAGAATTACTTCCCTGATAATGATCCAGAAAAGCAGCCGCTGTTTACCTGGCGTGCGCACGCAAACTTGCTGTATCGCAACTGGATTAACTGGGTGTACCAGATGACGCCGTACAACACAGACGAGATACCTGCGGCTATTGCAGATCTTCGTCAACGTGTTTCCGAGGCTGATCCTGACGCAAGGATGACCGGTAGGTTCTAAGCAGGCATTTGCACGGTGACCGATTTGCCAGCGCTTGTAACTGGTTGGACGCCATCAATACCATAAAATAATTGATTAATACACGCGTATGAAGCTACGTGTAGAAACACGTATAGAGAGGATACGTTGATGAAGGTTGTCATTGCTTCAGATATTCACGGCGCTGCCGACTATTGCGAGAAGCTCATGCAGGTCATAGAGGAGGAGCAGCCAAAGTACGTTTTGCTTCTGGGAGATCTGCTCTATCACGGCCCTCGCAACGATCTTCCTGCAGATTACGCACCAAAGCGCGTTATTGAGATGTTGAACAGCATTTCCGATAAGGTCATTGCGGTCCGCGGAAATTGCGAGGCAGAGGTAGACCAGATGGTTCTGGACTTCCCTTGCATGGCTGATTACAACATCTTGTTTGATAAGGATCCAAAGACAGGCAAGCAGTTCACCATCTTCTTTACTCACGGTCACGTTTTTGGCCCTGGTGTTCACAACAGCGTCGATAAATGGCCTCAGATGCCAAGCCTTGATGCATTTGTTTACGGTCACACACACAGAAAGTATAACGAGAAGGGTCATGACCATCCTGAGGTCACCGTATTTAACCCAGGTTCCGTGGGTATTCCAAAGGATGGCACGCATAGCTGCGGAATCTACGAGGACGGCGAGTTTAGGCACGTAATCCTTGGCGAGTAAGTATCGTCCATCGTTAAAAAGCCGCGCATCTTACGAAAAAATGGCGAGAAGATCAATCGGTCTTCTCGCCATATTTTGTGTCGCTGTGTCAGAGGTTCAGTGCATAGAAATAGTCATGAACTCATAGCCATGCGCATGTCGCGAGATGGAATATTCAAATGCACGGCCATCGTCGATATAGCCGATTTGCTCAACCTCTAAGAGGGGGTCGCCCGTGCTAATTTCTAGTCGAGAGGCTTCAACCTCAGTAGGCATAACTGCCCTAATAACACGGTGAGCATTAGCAATTCTAAGTCCAATTTCACTTTCAATATAGTTGTAAATCGAGTGCTCTAGATGGGCCATTTTAAGATTGGGAACTAGGCTAATAGGCATGTAGGTGTACTCGATGACCTGCGCAATCCCTTCAACAAGTCTGACGCGCACAATTCTGTAAACAAAATCTTCGGTAGTAATATCAAGAGCTTTAGCAATGTATTCAGAGGGACGCTCAACTTCAAAGGTATAGACCATTGATTTAACGCGCTCACCTCGGGCAGCGTGTGCAGCCATGAAACCTTCCATTTGACCGGAGATTTCTTTACTTGGCTTAGTTTGTATTCCTTCTTCCAGCTTTTTAACAAAAGTGCCGGAGCCTTTTCGCCTGAAGATAAGTCCTTGCTGCTCAAGAACTTCTAGTGCCTTATTAATGGTAATTTTGCTCACTTCATAGTGTTCGCAGAGCTGAGCAACAGAAGGCAGGCGAGAATAAGCAGGATATGTGCCTATTGCAATATCAGTTTTAAGATCCTGAACAATCAAGTCGTACTTATTCATGACACCTCCTTAGGTAGCAAAAATTTTACTTTGCATTCTATCTGATTTGCATTAGTATACTACATAGAAAACCT
>CAUORV010000083.1:0-6032 GCA_963507085.1 uncultured Atopobium sp. | reverse complement strand
TCAAAACCCATTTTTGCGGCACGCTTTGAGATCTTCTGCGCCTGCATGAGCGCAGGTAGAGACTGTGGAACCGAGTCGAGAAGACCCTCGGTATGCACGGTATCTTCTGCACTGGCGCGCTCCTCAGCCTTGACGCTCTCCCACACGTCCAAGACGGCCGCGGCCGACGACGTAGAACCCGCTTCTGGCCCAAATACATGCGGATGCCTGCGTACCAGCTTCTGGTTGAGCGCTCGACATACGTCGTCGATGTCGAAACCCGCTGCGCGGTTGCACATGTCATCCGTACCCGCTGCGCGGTCGCGCGCCCCACTGCCCGCACTGGCACCGCTGTCCGCCTCAATCTGCGAGTGGAGAAGTACCTGCTCAAGCACATCGCCAAGCTCTTCCTTGAGATGCTCAGGAGAGCCTTCGGCAATGGCCTCAACCGCCTCGTAGGCCTCCTCAATCATGTTCTTCGAGATGGACTGGTGCGTCTGCTCCTTGTCCCAAGGGCAGCCGTCCTCCTGGCGAAGGCGCCAGATGGTTCTGACCAGGCGATCAAACTCCGGATGCGTCTGAGGTGCGCCCGGACGAGCCTTTGTTTCTTCGTCAACTGCGTCTGCTAGCTGGGCGATCTTCTCGTCAGATGTCATGTAATTTATTGCTCCTCAGGGTACAGGAAGTTCCAATCATTGCGCAGGCCAGTCATGAGCTCCATAACGTCCTTTGAAACCTCAAGCTGTGCCTGAGCAGAAGCATCTCCCGCAACAGCGGCCTCCAGATCTGCCAGCACGTACGCTAGCGCATCAGCCGTGCGTCCTACCTGGACTTTCTCCTGCTTGCCGTCGTCAGTCCACGTGATAGTGGCAACGTCCGCGCGTGGGTACTCCATAATCTCAATGAAGGCCTTATCAGCGGAAATCATGGCGCGTTTTGGCTGCTTGGAATGAAGTGTCAACGCCAGAACAACCATCTGACCCTCGGCGTTTCTAAGCAAAATGCCATCCGTCTGATCAACGCCGGTAGGAGCCGGATTCATCATAGAAAGCACGTCATGAGGCTGGCTCTTCAAGAAAAGACGAGCGAGTGTCAGCGAGTACACGCCAATGTCCAGCAGAGCGCCGCCGGCAAGCTTGGGATTGAAGAAGCGATTCTCCATGTCAAACTCTTTGTAGCTGCCAAAATTCTCCTGGATCAGGTTGACTGGACCAAACTCGCCCGCCTCCACGCGGCTAACCAGCTCTTTGTAGAGAGGCATGTGCAAAATAGTACAGGCGTCCATGAGCTGGACACCGTTTTGACGAGCAAGTTCTTCGGCCTCAAGCAACTCAGCGGAGTTGAGCGTAATGGACTTCTCGCACAGAACGTGCTTGCCCGCCTGAAGCGCTTTGCGCAGGTAGATGATGTGCGTGTTGTGAGGCGTGGTCAGATACACCGCGTCAATCTCGTCGCTGGCGAGAAGATCGTCGATGCTGTCATATACACGCTTGACGTGGTGTTTTTGAGCAAACGCGACGGCCTTTTCCTGCGTCCTGTTGGCTACGCCGTCGATAGTTCTGCCAACCGAGGCCAGCGCCTCTGCCATCTGGTTTGCAATGACTCCGCAGCCAATAACACCCCACCTGAGGTGTGGCGCGGCAAAGATCGTGTCCACGGCGCTCGCGGCGTTCTGTGCGGCGCCCCCGGCGTTCTGTGCGGCGCCCGTAGCGTTCTGTGACGTCTGACCTGCTGTTTGGCTCATGTTTACTCCTCAACCTCGTCGTCGCCACCAAGTTCTTCCAGAACTCCCAAAGCGGCGGGCATCAGCTGCTCTTCATTTCGGTGGAACGGATACGCCAGTTTATGCGTCTTTGGATACACAATAGCACCGCGGCCCTTCAACTTGAGGGCTTGTTCGCGAGGAATTTCTACGCCCAGATATACCAGGCGACCATTTGTCAGGCTCACTGACGTTGCACCCAGGCGCTGCGCACGAATGCGCACGCGGGCACGATCAAACAAGTTTTTACCCGCAAGTGGCAGGGCACCAAAGCTATTCTCGGTATCTTGCTGTAGGGCATCCACATCGGAAAGCTCTGTAGCTGCGGCGAGACGACGATAGACCAGAACGCGTCGGTCAACCTCTGGCAGATAGTCCTCATCAAGATAGAAATCTGCAGGTAGATTGATGGTAACTTCAGCTTGTTCCAACTCAGCGGACTCACCGCGGGCCTCCGCAACCGCCTCGCCCAACATCTGCGTAAAGAGGTCAAAGCCAACGCTGGAAAGGTTTCCGTGCTGCTCGGCGCCCATAAGGGATCCGGCACCTCTAATCTCTAGGTCGCGCATGGCAATACGCATGCCGCTTCCCAAATCCTGGAACTCGTTAATTGCGGTCAGACGCTCGGTTGCCTCTTCCGTCAGCGGCAGCTCCGCGGGGAACATAAAGTACGCATACGCCTGCTGCCTACCACGACCAACACGGCCCTTGAGCTGATACAACTGAGCCAGTCCCAGGCGCTGGGAGTCCTCGATAATCAGCGTGTTAGTGTGCGAGTTGTCAATGCCGGACTCAATGATGGTAGTAGCTACCAAAACGTCAATCTCGTGCTCCTGGAAGGCAAGCATGACGTTTTCTACCTCGCGAGCGCTCATCTGGCCGTGAGCCACGCCCACGCGAGCCTCCGGTGCCGCCTCCTCTACGCGAGCCACCGCCTCATCGATAGTGGTCACGCGGTTGGACACGTAGTACACCTGACCTTCTCGCTCCAGCTCACTTCTAATAGCTGCGGAAACAAGATCCGGATTGTACTCGCCCACCATCACCTGAACAGGCTTTCTACCAGGTGGCGGCGTCAAAATCAGGCTCATGTCACGCACGCCGCTCATGGCCATCTGCATGGTGCGCGGAATAGGCGTTGCCGAGAGCGTCAGCACATCTACCTGCTCGCGCATGTTTTTGAGCTGTTCTTTATGCTGAACGCCAAAGCGCTGCTCCTCGTCGATGATTACCAAGCCCAAATCGTGCGGGTTCACGTCTGCGGAAAGCAGTCTGTGCGTTCCTACCAGCACATCTACGGTTCCGTCCGCAAATCCCTCAAGCGCCTTTTTCTGCTGAGCAGGCGTGACAAAACGCGAAAGCACGCTTACCTTCAAATCAAACGGAGCAAATCGCGAGAAAAACGTCTCGTAGTGCTGCTGAGCCAAGATGGTAGTTGGGCACAAAATCATAACCTGACGAGCGTCCTGGCTCGCCTTAAACGCAGCTCTAAGCGCCACTTCTGTCTTGCCAAAGCCCACGTCACCGCAAAGCAAGCGGTCCATTGGCTTGCGCGCTTCCATGTCCAGCTTAATGTCTGCAACAGCGCTTTCTTGGTCTGGTGTCAGCTGATACGGGAAGCTGGACTCCATCTCCTCCTGTGCAGGAGTGTCCAGCGAGAACGCATAACCCGGCACCGAAGCGCGGCGCGTGTAGAGGTCTACCAGGTCAAACGCCAGTTTCTTGGCAGACTTTCTTGCCTTGTTAGTAGCGCGCGACCAATCCGCCGTGTTAAGCCTGGTCAGGCGCGGATTGTTGCCGTCGGGTCCCACATAGCGCGTGATGCGGTCAACCTGCTCCAGGGGCACATAGAGTTTATCGTCATTGGCGTACTCAAGCAGGAAGTAATCACGCTCTCTACCTGCAACTTCTTGACGCACAATGGCGGTAAAGTGCGCAATACCGTGTGTTGCGTGAACAACGTAATCGCCCGGCTTAAACGGGAACGTGACCGTTGTAGGGTCAATACGCTTGGAGCGTTTCTTGTTGCGCGCGCTCCTGGCCGTCAAGTCCGAGACAGAAAGCACTGCTAGATTAGCTGTTGGAATGATGATTCCCGCAGGAACGGGCGCGTCGGTAAACGTGACGCGACCTCGCTTAAGTGGCGCGTAAACACCGTTTTGATCAGGTTCGTTTTCAAGCGCCGTACCCAGCGACTCCTCAAACGGAATGGACTCATCCGAGAAAAGCAACTTGAGGTGCTCGCGAGCCGCACGATCGGGCACTGCAAACACCACCGCATCGCGATCTTGCACCAGTTGCCTGACGCGGCCCAAAAGCTTTGTATCCGAGCCTGCAATGGACGGCTGCACCACAGAAAGCTCTGACGTTACCGCAGCTCCCGTGCGCAAAAGTGACGAGAAGGACAGGCGCTGCTGAGAGCCAAAGTCCATAGCCTTGGGATCTGTGTACAGACCATCTAGTTTCACTTTTGATGCTGCTGCAGACGCAGAAATCTCATCAAAGGCGCGCTGGCAATCATCAAACAGCGAGCGAGGCTCCGCAAGAACTACCAGCGTTTCTGAAGAGATGTGCTCAAGCGGGCTGGCAGAACCTCCGTACAGCACGGGCAGATAGCGCTCAAGCGCAGGGGCTTGGGCTCCACGCTGAATAAGCTCCAGGTCAGCGGCGAGTGCAGAGTTTTCTTGCGCACGCGTATAGAGCGCTTCCTCCGCGCGGCGGATGGTCTCTTTGGTAAACGCAAGCTCTCTAGCTGGGGCAACGGTGACCTCATCAATAGCGCCGATAGTCTGGCCGGTAGCTGCCACCATACGCCTAATACGGTCAATCTCGTCTCCGAAGAACTCAATACGCACGGGACTTGTTGCCTGAGCTGGGAAGATATCAACCGTATCGCCGTGAATGTGAAAAGTGCCTGGCGCGTCTACCTCGCCGGTGTCCGCGTATCCCATGCCCACGATCAGCGAAGCCACGTCCTCAAAGGGAACGTCGTCGCCAACGGTAAACGTTGCAGGAAGAAAATAGCCCGAACCAACAGGAGGAACTCTGCGCATCAGCGCGTGGGCGCTTGCGACTACAATGACCTTCTCGCCAGCGGAAAGCTTGGCGATAGCGCGACACCTGGCTCCAATAAGAGCATCGTCTGGCGTGGTGTCCGACCAGGGGCGATCCTTGCGGTTGGGATAGCGCAGCACAGCGTCGTTGCCCAGCCACGCAGCAAGGGAGCGCGCCGTGCGATCCGCGGCGTCCTCTCCCGCAACGACCAGCAGACACGGACGGGGGTTCTGCGCCCAGAGCGCAGCCAGCATTAGCGGACGAGCGCTTTGCGAGAGGGACAGCGTGGCGTCTGATCCGCGCGAAAGCTCTCGTTTCAGCTTCTCTAGCTCGGGCGCGCTCAGTAGTTGAGCTGCAACTCTATTGATAAACACACAGTCTCCCGCCATGCCGCTAAACCCACATGCAAACGCATGTGGGTTACACCAAACCTTGCCGGGCGCAGCTGCTGCGACGTCCGCCGTGACGCCCGGGGCGCAGTCGGCGGCCGGAGCGCAGCCGACGACGTCCTCCGCGCGCAAGCGCAGGTTTGATAACTTTTCAATTGGGCTGTTATTGTAGCTGTTATGCAGCTATTTTGCTATTCTCGCCTCACGTGATAACGTAACTACATACTGGGTACACATAGAAGAACACCAAGGAGAGGCCATGCCCAGAGAATCAAAGAAAATCAAGGTAGAACGCGGCATTGAACTGTGCCGACGCATGCACGAGCTCTATCCAAGCGTCCAGAGCGCGCTGGATTACCACGACGCGTTTACCCTGCTCATCAGTGTTATGCTTTCTGCGCAGACTACTGACGCCGCGGTAAATAAAGTTACGCCCGAGCTGTTTCGCCGCTGGCCAGACGCGCCTTCCATGGCGGCAGCCAATACTGTTGAAGTTGGAGAGGTTATCCAGACCATCGGCTTCTGGCGTGCAAAAGCCAAGCATTGTGTAGAAACCGCACAGATTCTACTGACAGAATACGGCGGAGAAGTTCCAGGCACCATGGAGGACCTGGTCAAACTCCCCGGCGTTGGTCGAAAGACCGCAAACATCGTGCTCAACAAGATGTTTGACGTGGTCGATGGCATCGCGGTGGACACACACGTCTACAGAATCTCCAAACGCATGCGCTTGAGCTCGGCTTCTACACCGCTGGCTGCCGAGAAAGATCTGCTTGAGCTTCTCCCCCATGAGCTCTGGAAAGACGTCAACGAAGAGTGGATTCACTTTGGGCGAGAAACCTGCACTG
>CAUORV010000082.1:0-6083 GCA_963507085.1 uncultured Atopobium sp. | reverse complement strand
AATCCACAGATTCTTTGCTGTTATCAGGCAGAATTTACAGATTCTTTGCAGAAATCAGGCGCGCTAGCAGACCAAGATAGAAAACCTAGCCGGCAGGGCAGACTTGGCGAGAAAATCGGTCTTCTCGAGGTTGCAGTTATTGCACAGGGTGTGCAATAATACTCAGTATGTGCAATAAGTCGGGTGCCGCCGCGCCCGCAACGCCCGCACGCACCCAGTACGTACCTGTAACCAGGAGAGGCTTCAGAAACGTATGACAGAAACATTGTCTGTACCTGCTGTTTTTTCAGCTTGCAAGCTTGATCGACGCACCGCAAGAACTCGCGCGGCGCTCAGAAAAGCCCTGGCAGAAGAGATAGACGCTACCGGCGACCTTACTTCCGTGACCGTCACGGGTGTAACGGAGCGCGCCGGCCTTACGCGTCGAACCTTTTACTCCCACTACAAAGACATACCTGACCTGGTGCTTCACATCGAAAAGGAAGCGCTGGCGGAGCTTCGACCTGCTGTTGAGCAGCTCGCTCGCGTGAACCTTGCCGAGCTCAAGGAGGCAATCGACTCTTACAAGCCATGCCCTGGCGCAACGGAGATGCTCCGAAGCATTCGCAAGCACGGCTTCTACCTGCGCCCTTTGCTGGGTAACGGCGGCGACCCTGCCTTCCAGGACAAGCTAAAGCACCTGGTACACGAGGTTATCGCCCAGCGCGCCCTGCACGACCTTGATCCGCGCGCACTTGGTCCCTTCTTTGACTACTATCTGACCTTTGCAATTTCTGCTGAGGTCGGCGTCCTTATCCGCTGGTTAATCGGCGGCATGCGCGAGAGCGATGAGCAGATGGCAGGCCTTATGACCGGCCTTATGTTTGTTGCACCTGGCGATTTGTACGGCAAGCCAATCAAGCTAGACGTTCCACGATTTGCGCTTGCAACTCTTGTTCTCGGAGAGGAAAACAATGATTAGTCCAAAGTTTGAGCTGGTAGAGAATGGTGCAGAGCTTGCACCAAACGTTCCGCTTGACCTGTCTCAGGCCCACCTTATGCTGGGCATCGATGTTGGTTCTACAACCGTAAAATTGTCCGTCATCGACGAGGACGGCACGCTGGTTTACGCAAACTACGAGCGTCACCACACCGACGTTCGCGCAACCGCGCGCTCCCTGTTTGTCAAAGCCCAGAAGCATATTGGCGAGACACCCATGTACGCCGCAATCACCGGTTCCGGCGGAATGCTCTTGGCACAATGGCTTGACCTGGAGTTTGTCCAGGAGGTTATCGCTTCCAAGCGCGCTGTTGAGACGCTGATTCCTCAGACCGACGTAGCCATTGAGCTGGGCGGTGAGGACGCAAAGATCATCTACTTTGACAACGGCATTGAGCAGCGCATGAATGGTACCTGCGCTGGTGGTACTGGTGCGTTCATCGACCAGATGGCGTCTCTCCTCAAGACTGACGCAACCGGCCTCAACGAGCTGGCCAAAGACGTCAAGCAGATCTACCCAATTGCATCTCGCTGCGGCGTTTTTGCTAAGTCCGACGTTCAGCCGCTGCTCAACGAGGGTGCTGCTCCTGCCGATATCGCGGCTTCCATCTTCCAGGCTGTTGCAAACCAGACCGTCTCTGGCCTCGCTTGTGGTCATCCTATCCGCGGCCACGTTGCGTTTCTCGGCGGCCCTTTGCAGTACCTCTCTGAGCTGCGCCGTCGCTTCTATATCACGCTTAACCTGGACGATGAGCACATCGTCTTGCCAAAGAACGCCCACCTCTTTGTTGCAACGGGTGCTGCTTTGGCAGGCGAGTCCGATCGACCAGTCACCTTTACGCAGGTCATGGATGCGCTGGACAACCTCAAAGACATCCAGGGTTCAGAGGTTGCTCGTCTTGACCCACTTTTTGCTACCCAGCAGGATTTTGACGACTTCAAGGCTCGTCACGACCAGGAGGTAGTGCCAAAGGGCCAGCTGGCCAACTACCACGGCCGCGTATTCATCGGCATTGACGCAGGTTCTACCACCATGAAGGCTGCTGTTGTTGGCGAGAAGGGCGAGCTTCTTTACACCTGGTACGACAATAACAACGGCGATATCCTGGGCACTGCTCGTAAGATCATGGACTCCATCTATGACGAGATGCCTTCCGACTGCATTATTGGCCACGTCACTACCACCGGTTATGGTGAGGGCATCCTGATTGAGGCTCTGCGCGCAGACTCGGGCGAGATTGAGACCGTCGCTCACCTGCGTGGCGCCAAGGCATTTGTCCCAGACGTTGATTTCATTCTTGATATTGGCGGCCAGGACATGAAGTGTCTGCAGGTCAAAGATGGCGTTATTGAGCACATCATGCTGAACGAGGCTTGCTCTGCAGGCTGCGGCTCCTTTATTGCATCCTTTGCTGACTCCATGAAGATGGACGTCCGCGAGTTTGCAACCGCCGCAACCAAGGCAACACTCCCTGTTGACCTGGGATCACGTTGTACCGTCTTCATGAACTCCCGCGTCAAGCAGGCGCAGAAGGAGGGTGCAACCATCGGCGACGTTGCTGCTGGTCTTTCATACTCCGTCATCAAGAACGCCCTGTTCAAGGTCATCAAGCTCCGCGACTTCAGCGAGATTGGCGAGCACTGCATTGTTCAGGGTGGTACCTTCATGTCCGACGCAACGCTCCGTGCTTTTGAGCTGCTCACCGGCAGAGATGTCATCCGTCCTGATATTGCAGGCGTCATGGGTGCCTACGGCGCCGCTCTTCTCGCCCGCGACCGCGCAGGTATTGACGGCGTATCCACCCTGCTAGACCGCGAGTCCATCGACAACCTGCAGGTCAAGCTTACCAACACGCACTGCCGCATCTGCCCTAACAGCTGCATGCTTACCATCAACGACTTTGGTAGCGGCCACAGGTTTATCACCGGTAACCGTTGCGAGAAAGGCGCAGGTAAGAAGCGCGGTGCCAAGAAGAACGAGGCACCAAACGTCTTTGCGTTCAAGAACAAGCTGCTGTTTGATCGCGAGTCGCTTCCTGCAGACGAGGCTCCACGTGGCACTGTTGGCATTCCTCGCGCGTTGAACATGTACGAGAACTATCCGTTCTGGCACACGTTCTTCACTAAGTTGGGCTTCTCGGTCATTTTGTCCGACCAGACCACCGCAAAGACGTACGACATGGGTATTGAGTCCATGCCTTCCGAGTCCGCCTGCTATCCTGCAAAGCTTTCCCACGGCCACATCATGAACCTGCTGGCCAAGGACCCAGACTTTATTTGGATGCCGTGTATTCGTTGGGAGCGCAAGGAGGACGACTCCGCAACCAACCACTACAACTGCCCAATTGTCATGAGCTACCCTCAGGCACTGGGCCTCAACGTGGACGAGCTCTCCGATCCATCTATCCAGTACATGGCTCCGTTCATTCCGTACGACAAGAAGAACGAGCTCAAGCGCCGTTTGTATGAGCTCATCAGTGAACAGCGCGAGAAGGACGCCCAGGCCGGTAAGGGTCGCTTCCGCGGCGAGCACATTACGCGCGCCGAAATTGACGCCGCTGTTGAGGCTGCATGGCAGGAAGACATCAACGTCAAGGACCAGATGCACCGCGCAGGTGACGAGGCTCTTGCGTGGATTGAGGAGCACGACGCTCACGGTATTGTTCTTGCAGGTCGCCCATACCACAACGACCCAGAGATTAACCACGCCATCCCTGAGCTGGTCTCTTCGTTTGGCTTTGCTGTTCTTACCGAGGATTCCATTGCTCATAAGATGATGCCTGAGCGCCCCATCCGCATTGTTGACCAGTGGATGTACCACTCGCGTCTGTATCGTGCGGCTCGCTTTGTTGCATCCCGAAATGACCTGGACCTTATCCAGCTCTTCTCGTTTGGTTGCGGCCTTGATGCACTGACCACCGACCAGGTCCAGGAGATTCTTGAGGCTTCGGGCAAGATCTACACCATGCTTAAGGTTGACCAGGTCTCCAACTTGGGCGCCGCGCGAATTCGTATCCGCTCCCTGATGGCTGCCCTGAACGAGCAGCAGGCAGAGCTCGAGCGACTTGCAGCTGCCGGCCTGGTTACCGAGGCCGTTCCACAGGGTGTTCGCATGGCCGATGGCTCTCTGGAAAAGGCCAGGAGCGCAAGTTCTTCTCGCCGTGCGCCGGTGTACCGCGAGGCAGAGTCTGCAGCTTACGAGAAGGTCCGCTACACCAAGGAGATGCAGGAAGCGGGCTACACCATCCTGGCTCCACAGATGGCACCGATCCACTTTGAGCTGGTAGAAGAGCTGCTGAAGGGTGCAGGCTACAATGTTGTGCTGCTGCCTTCGGTTGACCAGGGTGCCGTTGACATGGGCCTTCGCTACGTCAATAACGACATCTGCTACCCATCTATTCTGGTCACGGGCCAGATTATGGAAGCAGTGCTTTCGGGCAAGTACGATCTGACCAAGACCGCAGTTCTGATTTCGCAGACCGGCGGAGGCTGCCGTGCAACCAACTATATTGCACTGATTCGTAAGGCGCTCAAAGACGCAGGTCACCCAGAGATTCCGGTCATTTCTATCTCCGCCGCTTCCGGCCTTGACGAGGACAACCCAGGATTCAAGCTGTTCAAGCCTGACTTGCTGATTAAGGCGGTCTACGCGCTCTTATACGGCGACCTAATCATGCAGCTGCTGTATCGCGTGCGCCCATACGAGGCCGTCAAGGGTTCCGCAAACGAGCTGTATGACCAGCTCATGGCCGATACACGTTCCAAGATCAACGGAATTTCTCGCAAGGAATTCTACAAGCAGTGTCAGCGTACTATTGAGCTGTTTGACAGCCTGCCGGTGGTTAACGACCGCCAGAAGCCACGCGTCGGCGTCGTCGGCGAGATTCTGGTTAAGTTCCACCCAACAGCTAACAACGAGCTGGTCAAGGTCATCGAGTCTGAGGGCTGTGAGGCTAACGTTCCAGGTCTGGTTGACTTCTTCCTGTTTGGCCTTTCCAACGCGATCAACACGCACAAAGAGCTGGGCACCACGTTTAAGAGCCGCATGACACACATTGCGGGCATCAAGATGGTTCAGGGTTTGCGTGCGCCAATCAACAAGATGTTGGAGAAGTCCGAGCGCTTTGAGCCATACCCCAACATCGATGAGCTGGCCGAGAAGGCTGGTCAGATTCTCTCGCTCTGCAACACGATGGGCGAGGGTTGGCTCCTCACCGCAGAGATGTGTGACCTTATTGAGACGGGCACGCCTAACATTGTCTGCGCTCAGCCGTTTGCCTGCCTGCCTAACCACGTTGTCGGCAAGGCGGTCATCAAGCGCCTGCGCCAGATGCACCCCGAGTCCAACATTGTTGCTGTCGACTACGATCCAGGCGCGTCCGAGGTTAACCAGCTCAACCGTATTAAGCTGATGATTTCGGTTGCTAAGGAGAATTACAAGAACGGTGTAAATGGCGAGTTCAAGCTGGAAAACGCTGACGACCCCGTTACCAACGACGCGACCATGCCGTATACCGGTCGCGACAAGTTTGGCCTGGATTCCGTTGTCCGTGAGGGCGGCCACTCTTGCTCTTCACACCACATGTCTGCGCTGGAAGCAACTGGTGCCAACCTGGGCGATCACGGCCGTACCGCTCCTGACCACGGAAAAGACTACGGTTCCATTAGGCTTTCCGAGGAGCAAATGGCTGCTATCGAGCGCGCCAAGAAGAAAGCCGGCGTCAAGTAGCACGGTCAGCCACGAAGTTGGCGCGCGACTGGTCGCGGAGGCGGACGCGAAGCTGCGGAGGGCGCGTTGCACGTGGCGGTTGCGAGTTGCGACGAACGGGCGCGAAACGCCGTGAAGGCTGCGGCGAACGGGCGCGAGCGGGCACGAGCAGCGCGAACGCGTGCGACCAGCGCGAACGGCTGCGATCACAGCCGTGGGTGGTCTGCGATTAGACGCGAACATTGAGATTTGCACGTTAATGAGCCCCAAACTTTGGTTTGGGGTTCATTTTTGGCGATTTTGGGCCTTGAATTCTCATTGCTAGTGCAACAACAAAAGACAAGGTAGTGACCCATGGGTCTACAATGGCGCTTACGACAACGTTCATTGAAAGGA
>CAUORV010000081.1:0-6130 GCA_963507085.1 uncultured Atopobium sp. | reverse complement strand
TCCACAAGGGCGACACCGCCCCCAAGGCCGCCGGCGTCATCCACACGGACTTCGAAAAGGGCTTCATTAAGGCTGAGGTCGTCTCCTACGACGACCTGGTCGAAGCCGGCTCCATGGCTGCCGCGAAGGCCGCCGGCAAGGTCCGCATGGAAGGCAAGGACTATGTGATGCACGACGGTGACGTCGTGGAGTTCCGTTCTGGACTAACGTCTGGCGGGAAGAAGTGAGCTTCGGACTACTGGCGGCTATAGCCGAGGTTCTTCGAGCGATCATCGATGGTGTGCTGGGACTAGCGAAGCTTCCTCGCTGGTTCAGAGAGCGGCGCGACGCGCTGCCGGAGGAGCCGTTTGTTGACGTCACGGAAGAGTACAAGGTTGATTCAGACGGCGTCCGCTGGGTAAAGGCGTGGATGCAGAGCGCGGGCGCGAGAGCGTATGTACATGACGTGTGCTGTGAAGATTGCTTGCCCTCTCCCGTACCTCCCGATAAATTCCCGAGGGTAGCGAAGGCTGGCGAACTCAAATTGCTGCCCGCTGAGATGAGGTCGCTCAGTAAGCGGAAGATTCGGGATGAGGAATTCGTATTCAAACCGCAGTATCTTACTCCCAATGAACCTGTGGAATTTTGGGTTTCCTGCCCGTTATGGATCGAGGAGATAGAGCTAGCCATCACGATGAGCGTCAGGCGGTTCTGTTACAAAAAGCGCACGTTTCCTCAATGGCGTAATGTACCGGGTCCTTATGACCCTTTCCAATTCGAGCTTGATTACGACTTCCGATGATGATGCCCTGGCGCGTCTTCGTGACGGTCGGGCTGGCTTTGCTGTGTGCGCAAAATAAGAGCGTGGTTGCTCGTTATTTTCCTGTGTATCGTCATATGTTCATGTGCTTCATCAATGTTGGAACAGTATTCCAATAAGATCTCCATTTAATCTTCAATTGGTTTTTTCTGTAAAATCAGAGGTCGAATAGTGCGAAGTAAGACTAATGTTGTTGTAACTGCGGCGGTCAATTTTGCCAACTTTGAGAGTTGGCTGTTATTTTTGGTTAAGTGCTTTGCGGTTTGTGCTGTTGAGTTGTGTTCACACGGTGATGCTAGAAGAAGGGGGAGTGTTGCTCGAACTGTTGCGAGTTGCTCCTTTTTCAGGACAGCTTCATTAGTTTTAATCTTCCAGCTTATCCATAGGCATGTGCATGTCGCTAGGCAAAATATTATGTAAGGGGACATTCCTATCATTGCGGTTAGGATGTACTTCCATATTTCCTTTAACTTGTCATAGAAGCCGAGGAGTGTGGATATTATTGTTAGAAATAAGCCTAGTAGTCCCGTAAGTGATTTTGTTACATGGGGGATGAAGGACATCTTGATTATTGCAGCTAATGTACTAAGGAATACTAGTGTGAGAGCTCCTGTTGTAAAGAGGGCTTTGGAGAGTTCCTCGTGGGATAGTTCGATAAATCCTGTAAGTATTATCAATACTACAATTGCGATACCCATTAATACTCGATATGCACACAATTCCTTGTGATATGTCACTGGTTTTGGATATTTTCCTAGTTCTGTCTCGTTTAGTTGCCAAATTTCTATTGGCTTTCTGCCGGTGTCCTTTGCAATGTTGAAAATTGCGTTTGCGCAAATTGTTACAGATTGAAGCTGTTCGGGCTTGAGAGTCGTCTCGTGCGAAGCTGAGGTCATCTTGTGGCTCCTTTGCATTGCTGTGTGGTTGCTTAGTGGTGCGGTGAAAGGTGTGTGGGATTCGTTTGGTGTAATACCTTGTGATTCTAATGCGATGGGGTGGAGTGTCAAGACGACGTCTACTGTCCTGCTAAAAGCGGTCCGCAACAAACGTGTACCCAGACTTTCCGTTGTCATTGCAGGGGAAAGTCTGGGTCTCGTGCAATTTGGGTACGCCTTTAGTAAACCTTCTATATATCTCTATATACATGCAGATTTTCTTCGTAGGAAGTTTAAGAAAGGTGTACCCATTCGTACCCAGAAAGCGACGTTTCGTTGAGATAGAGCCGAAAAATCTGGGTACGCGTGGGTACAACTTCGGGCCGTCCCGAAGGTGACCCGTGAGATGTGCGAAAAACGGGTGTCAAGTTCACAATCTGAGACGTCTTGCGCTTCACTGATTGAACGTTCAATCAGGGGGTATTTCGCTTGGGCCTCTGGATACCGCCCCCATCCCCTCCCGCGCTCTCTCGGCGAGGGGGCTTAACCTCGTCGAGAGCGAAGCGGCTCAGCGCGCCCGCAATATCCGCGAAGTGCGCGGGGTGAGCTGGATGCCGATGTCCCCGTGGTAGAGGTGCCGACGCCAGATGCATGCCTCCTCGAAGTCGTCCTCCCTCACTGCCTGAATGATCAGGTGTTCCACCTCCCTCACGCTGCGGTGGGAGACGCCGTGGATGATGGTCGCCCGCTCCCACTTCCAGTCTTGCTCGTTCCAGACGTACCAGCGGCTGCCCTCGCACTTCACGTAGCCGTATAGGTTGTGCGCGAGGATAGCGGCGTAAGCCTGGTTGAATTCAGGTTTAATGTTTAATCATTCCTGAACGAGGCTGTGTCCGGGTCGCGCGAGGGCGCGGTCTGATCACAGCCTTTTGTGGGAAACAGAACAATATGCTGCTCTGAGACCAGAATATTCCTTGTTGCTAAGCGCGCTAGTGAGAGTTTGACAGGTTAGACTGTATAAAGAGCCAAACCAAAGGAGGTATGGAGTGGAAGCATCGAGTGTTCGGATTCAACGGGTAGTGGATGCAGCAAATCGGCACGCGGAATCGCTACGCGATCCGGCTCTCCTCATAAGTCTCCATCGTGATCTTAGGAAATTGCCTTCCCGCTGGGCTGATGAACCTGGGAAGAAAAAATCCGCTTTGCGGTGGGGCATCTTCCTAATGGTTTATGCTGCAACGGAGGGATTCTTTAACGAGGTGCTTAAAGTACCCGAGTCGACCAGAGTCCTGTCGCTTAACCCTGACAAATTGAGGTCTGCTGGTGAACCTCACGGAGTACGCCTGTTCACTCGTGAGTGGGGAGTGCGTACTAGGGTACCTGTAAATCCCAGTCACTCTGGGAATTATTCTCGGTGGGTCGTTTTTGAAGGTGAAAGTTTGCGGAAGTACCTAGGTGACATGAAGAAGTTGCGCGACCGTCTCGCACATGGCGTTGACCCATTTTCTACCTCGAATGCCTCTGGCGCACTATGGGCTCTGAAGGAGGGGGCTTCAATGAGGCTCATGGGAGTGGAAGGATTCTTTCAAGCCTCCATTGATCTTGTTGCTCAGACGATTCTCGCATTTGGTGGAACCCGTGAGGAAATTCCGGAGTGGCCGGAGCCTGTGAGGAGCAAGAATTCTGCAAAGAAGCTTCCTGCTCTGAAGTTGCTTGCTTGAAATTAGGGTGGAGTGGTGTGTGCAGTGTGCATTCTATCGAATGGGATAGCGGTCTACTTGCAGGGGTTCGTAGCTCTAATTGAGATCGTTCTATGATGGAGGAAAGCTAAAGATGCCCCTTGAAGTATGGATCTTTCTGCTTGGAGTTATCGCCATTTTGCTATTTTATTTCTACCGACTGGGCATTGCTAATCAGCAGCACCTTACCGAAGAGCAGTGTGATGAATTTTCATGGCTGGTAGTTGATGAATTGTTTAAGAGTTCGCCTCAAATTGGTTACTTTGTTGAAGTGCTTTCTGCATACTGGAGGGACATAGGTCTTAATGATCTCGAGGTTGTATATCTCTGTCGTCGAATGAGAGACAAAGGACTGGTTTCTCTGCCGGATGGCTGGGGTGGCTACGATATCGCTATGAATTTGCCGCCAGAAAAGTTGGCGTTGACGCAAAAATCTTGGGAGCTGATCATAAATAGAGAGATTCAACCGTACATATCCATCGGATCTATTGGCGATGTCAACGGTCCAATTAATGTCGGCGGAGAACAAATTGTCATTTATGGGCAGGAGCTGAGCGGAGAAGATCTGCAAGCGCTCGTTGGAGCTCTTCGTCAGGATGCGCGGGGTGCGTCTGAACCGCGCGCATCTTCCCTCCGTGAAGCGGCAGATACGTTGCAAGACGCTGTTGAAGGGCGCGAGCCAGCGACGTCACCTGCAGTAACAGGGGCGTTGAAATGGGTGCGTCAGTGTGTGACTGATGCAGTCGGCAATGCAGGTGGAGAAGCGTTGCTAGCGGCTACTGTCGCGGTCGCAAGGACGCTTGGCTGGGTTTAGCGCCCGCGGCCATGTAGGCGTTACGTACACCAAGAGAAGAAGGTGAAAGTGGCTCGTTCAATCTCTGCAATCGAGAGGTAGCACGAGATATAGTGGGCTTTCTGCCCGTTGATTAAGTAGTTGTCGCAGGAAGAATGATGAGCAACGATCCTCTAAAACTTGACGAGCCTGGAGAATGGGCAGGTCTCTGGTGGCTTCCGGAAGCACCTGACGAGCGACTGCCTGGTGTCATGCGGTATGACGGAAGGGGCGGGCTCTCCCTCTCGTTGATTGGAGCCTTCGAGGAGCGCATCTTCCGTCAGCTGGCCCCTGGGGTTAAGGATGAGCTTGAGGGTGTCAGAGTGTGGGACGTGATTTACGGTGTGGCTCAACAACGCGAGATCACACTCCTCGGCTGCATTCGTACCAAGAGTAGACGGAGAATATGCGCGCGGGTCGAAAGTCCGGATACGCAGACGGTGAGCGCGACGACAGCGATAATCGGAGCGCATGTTAGCGGACGAGAGGACGCGGCTTTTGAAGCGGCTGAGATATCTGTCGAAGACTTGATGCTTTGGGCTGCATCGTCTGTATTTTCGGCTCACCACGGTACTCGTAATGGCATACCGGATGGAACTGGGGCAATCTCGGTGAAACCGGTCGCAGCGCAATCGGCGACGGTCAACAATACTGAGTATCTCCTTGAGCATACTCATACTCTGCCATTCTGTGACTGGAGCAGGGGGAAAACGATTGGACGCATGCGTGATGTTGTTTCCATTCGTGTCCGCTGGTCTGAACCGTCCGACCTCAAAACTGCGTTGGAAGCTGCAAGCCTGGTGCAAGATCTGATTGCGCTGGCAACGTACCGTGCCGCTGGTGTCATCTGGCTCCAGCTGGAGATTGCAGGGACTAAGGCACTTCTCCCAGATGGGCGGATGCTACCACCTCGGCGCGCGGATGTTTTGTACTGTCCCGTAGCAGTCGGCAAACCTGATGAGAAGGCTCTTGATCCTGGCAGTGTTCTCTTTACCTGTGAGATGCTCCCGTTTGAAGAACTCATGCCGCGCTGGTGCGAGGTGCGGGGTAAATTGCAGGCGGCTATCAACATGATCCTGGGACTGCGCTACGCCCCCGCACGTTTCGTTGAAAACAATCTCTTGATGGCAGTGGGAGCTGCTGAGGCTCTCCATCGCGGCCTCGGCATTGAGGAAAAACCAATTCCCGAGGCAGAGTTCAAGAAGATCCGTAACGGTATGCTTGGGCAGATGCCTGAGGAATATCGCGGCAGGTTCAAAGAAATGATTCGAAATTCGCCGACGCTTCGGGATAGGCTTCTTGCCCTAGCTGCCCGGCTTGATCAGGGAACGATCAGGCAGCTTGTGCCAGACGTTGATCATTGGGCGAAGCGAACGACGCAAGCTCGCAATAACCTCGCACACGAGGGAAAGACCCCAAGCCATTCCATCGATGAGCTGATTGCCATTGTCCGCGTTACGAGTGCCGTCGTGGTCCTCAATGTTCTGCACGAACTGGGGCTACCCGTAGAACGCCAGCGCCAGATCGTACGAGATCATCCACAGCTGCGGATGATCTGCAAGAAAGCAAGGGAGTGGCTCGTACCACCAGAGGGTGATTCCTGAACGATGCTGTGCGGCTGGGTTGCGCGGGGGCGTGGCCCGGCCGCTTGCTTGTGGTGAGAGCTGCGGGTCGGTCTGTGGTGCTGAAGCGCAGAGCACTCTTGGAATACCAAGGGACCCTTGCCGTAGCGGCAAGGGTCCCCGTAGTAGAGTGCGCCGGTCCAAGCCCGACGCGGTTAGTAGAATGGTAGCACTGGGTCGTAGAGATCCAAAGGGTGCTCCGTTTACCGGCTCTTCATAATTGGGGGTGTAGTTGGGGTTTGAATCCTCCGGTTTCGAGGAGC
>CAUORV010000080.1:0-6140 GCA_963507085.1 uncultured Atopobium sp. | reverse complement strand
GGGTTGGAAGTGCCCTTGGGAAGTCTACCATCACCAAACGTTGCACTTGCTTTGAGAATTCAAGGCCAAAAAAGGTAAAAAATGCGTTTAGTTGGAGTATTCATTTTGAAAATGAGCTGTTTTGACCCAATTAGTAAAAGAAATAGTTAAAACTTTTTCGTCTTTCCTGGGAAAACATAAAGATAAAAAATTGAACTAAATTCTTCGACCCCCAACTAAACGGGTTTTTTACCGCTTTAGCTCTCAAAAACGGCAAATTTTCGCACCAAGGAAAAATTTTACGTATAAAACGCATGAAATATGCAATTTCATGCATAACAGCGTCAATCCGTGGCTACAAGCAGTATTCCTTTGGTGTCGGAGCAAGACTACGCCAAGCAAATCCACTGAATTACGCGACTAGGCTGTATGCTCGCGAGCCAGAAGCAACAAAAGTGCTGTTCAACGTTAGACGCTCGGACGCGGGGAACCATCGCGTCGAGAAAACTGCGCGACCATCGTTCAGGTAAATCTCCACGGTAGAGCCGTCGACAATAACTCGCAGGTCAGAGAGCTGCTTTAGCTCAATAGAGCGTTGAGTTCTGCCTGCGGCGGTGTCCTTGTCAATGAATTGCAAGGTAAAAATGCCCTTGGAGTAAGAAAGCACAAGCGCATCGTTGAGGACAAGAGTTCCATCTCCGGAGATGCTAGAGATCTCAATATCTGCAGATAGTTGATCTATTTCGACGAAGTCGTCAGCGCTGAATTCTGCACATTCGCGTCGTATAGCATCAAGCTCTTTAACTGGGCGTTGCAGGATAACACCGTCATCAGACAGCGAAAGTTCTCGGGGCAGAGTAAGGTTGTGGCAGAAACCAATACCCGCAGGATAACTGTGGTAAATCGGATCGATGATGCCCATCCATCCAATCAAAATAGTACGCCCAGAATCGTCGACGAACGTTTGCGGTGCGTAGAAGTCAAATCCATGATCCCAGAGCACAAAGTTTTCGGTTGAAACAGTTTCAACATTGATAAGCTTCTGGCCCTTTTGAAGCGGAAAATAGCCCGACTGCCAGATGTTTTGCCACTTGTCGAGAGGCTCGCTTGAAGCATTCTCTTGCAAGTTAACGGAATCGCTCAAGAGCGACCTCTTGGACGCATCGGCGCTTGGTTCCGTATCGACGCTTGGCTCCGTACCAGCGCCTTCACTCAACCCCTGCGGACACACGGACAGAAACTCCTGGTCATCGAGCTGCACCAAAAAAGGACATTCCCACATGTAGCCAAACGCCTCGCGCTGACCCAGGGCATTAGTCCCGCGTATAACCGAGTGGAGCGTCCACGACTCGCCACAATCATTTGAGTCGTAAATCAAAACTGCCCCCGAATCATGCCGTTCATCTGCGGATTTCTTGTTACCAGCCGCAGTGTCCCTCTCGCGAGTGCCTAACAGCATGCGGAGAGCCCCGTCTTGCTCCCAAACCTTCGGGTCGCGCACGTGGTTTGTGCAGGTACCGGGGTAGTCGGCCGGCTTCAAAACAACGCGCTTTGGCGAGAAACTCAGTCCATCTTCAGAGGTTATCATGACCTCATAGGCTTCTCGACCGACGTCGATACCGTCGGCTTCTGGGTGTGTTTCGTCCATAACGTTGCCGGTGTAGAAGAGCCGAATGACCTCGCCGGCCGCCACACTGTCGTGACCACAGCCGCCTGCTGCGTCGTGTGTCTCAATCCAGGCCGAACCCGAAAACACACCGTCCTTATCGCAAGCTGCGTCTGGAGAAATCGCAATAGGTAGCGTCTCCCAAGAGAGCAAATCCTTGCTCACAGCATGTCCCCAGTAACGCAGCTCGTTGGCAGGCCACTCGGGAGTGTACTGGTAAAACGCGTGGTAGACGGACTTAAACTGACAAAGTCCGTTGGGGTCATTCATCCAACCTTGAGGCGGGAAGAGATGAAATTGTGGCGTCCAAAAGTCGTTTGTCATAGCGCTCCGTCTTTCGCATTTCTTGCAATTATTATGGCATGTGCGCGCAAAGTTCGTGCAGGTAGGTTTAATTCTTTTTGAGTTGCGGTACAGTAAATGCATACAACATCCAAGGCCGGCGACCACGCCGCCCCGCGTGACCCGCAGCACCCGCGCTATCTGCGCTGCTCGCGCGATCCGCACCCGTACGACCCGCGCGACCCGCACCCGCGCGACGCCCGCACCGCGCCGGCCTTGCTTGAACCAGAAAGGATACTTATGCCTGAAACCACGCCTAACCAGCTCCCCGATGTCGCCGAGCGCTTCATGCGCTACGTACAGGTCGACTCCCAGTCCAACCCCGACAACGATACCGTAACGCCTTCCACGCCCGCTCAGCACGAGATGGCTCGCTACCTGGGCGAAGAGCTCAAGGCGCTGGGCTGCACCGACGTCACCGTCGACGAGCACGCCTACGTCACCGGCACCTTCGCCGCATCCAAGGGCGTCGAGTCGGCTCCCGCGCTGATGCTTTGCTCGCACCTGGACTCCGTCATCGACGCGCCTGCCTCGGGCATCAAGCCGCACGTCGTCCACTATGAGGGCGGTGACCTGGTCGCCGGCGTCGTTAACGGCAAGACCATCGCAACCACCCAGGAGCAGGTCCCTGACCTCAAGGATTTCGTGGGCATGGACATCATTTGCTCCGACGGCTCCACGCTGCTTTCCGCTGACGATAAGGCCGGTGTGGCTGAGATCTGCGCCCTGCTCAAGCGCCTGGGCGACAACCCTGAGCTCGCCCATCCTACGCTCAAGATTGCGTTTGTCCCTGACGAGGAGATCGGTCACGGTGCAAGCCTGCTTGACCTGGATAAACTCGGTGCTGCATACGGCTATACCGTCGACGGCGAGGCTCTCGGTGAGTTCAACTACGAGTGCTTCAACGCAGCTCACGCCGACGTCTACTTCAAGGGCGTCATGGTTCACCCCGGCAGCGCCAAGGACGTCATGATCAACGCAATCACCGTGGCTTCCGAGTTCCAGCAGATGGTCCCCGCCTTCGAGCGTCCCGAGCACACCGAGGGCTACGAGGGCTTCTACCACCCAATCGCCATCGAGGGCTCCGCGTCCGAGGTCAAGCTCAGCTACATCGTCCGCGACCACGACGCTCAGATTTTTGCCAACCGCCAGCAGGTCCTGCAGGATATTGCCGCGTTCTTGAACAAGCGCTATGGCGAGAATACCGTCCGCGTTGAGATTCACCAGGAGTATCGCAACATGGCCGAGAAGTTCGACGGCTACGAGTTCCTGATTGATTATGCGCTTGAGGCAAATCGCGAGGTTGGCATTGAGCCTAAGCCTGTTGCTGCTCGTGGCGGTACCGATGGCGCTCAGCTCACGTTCCGCGGCCTGCCCTGCCCTAACATTGCTACCGGCGGATACAACGCTCACTCCGTGCGCGAGTTTGTCCCTGTTCCAAGCCTTGAGGTCACCGTTGACCTTCTGGAGAAGCTCGTCGCCAAGTTCGCTGCTCGCGGCTAGGGCTTGTCGCTCCCGCGTCGCCCTCGGCGCCCGTGTCCGCGACCGCACGCCACTCCGCTCTCGCGACCGTTTGACGTGCGACTTTGCCACTCATAGCTAGATTTCTACCGTCTACGCTCCCGTTCACCCTTGTCAACTAATGGTGGACGGGAGCGTAGCATAATTAAGAGGGGTCATCGTTCTTTTTTTTCGTGGGAAAGGGAGGTCGCAATGCTCGCAGTGTTGTTTGGAATAATTGTCGTTGCGGCACCCGTTACAGCTGCGATTTTGGAGCACTCGGGCAATGTTGGAATCTCCGAGCGCCGCCATAGCCACCACGATACCTACGTGACTCCCGCATCGCTCACGCGTTCGCTCATTATCGACATGGCGTTTGTCAGCGCCATCGCAGTTATTCTCGGCTGGCTCTGCTACGTTAACGTGTTCACGCCAAACCCAGACATTGTTATGGCGTTTTTTGCGTCCTTCTCGGTTGTTATGTTTATGGCGTGGTACATCTTGAGTCGCTACAAAGTCTCGCTGTTTGACGATGAGATGGTTATGGTCCCGTTCCTTGGACACGAGATTACCATCAATTACCAGGACATTAAGCGTATGGAGTGGGTTGGCGGCCGTCGAGGTTCTGGATTCAGAGATCTTCTAATTTGGACTTCGGACACGTCAAAGGTGCGTCTCTCGGGTATGATTGGACTAGACCAAGTGTTGCTCAAGATTGATCGCTTTGACGTCTTGGCACATAGTTCAACTAGGTAGAAGTGCAACGCCGCAGTTTGGAGTCGTGCCGGCCCAAGCTGCTTCGGCGTAGGGCTGCGTCCGCTTGGGCTGCGACGCGCATCGCGTTTGACCAGCTACGCAGCATGCAGTAACGGGGGACGTTTGTGATCAAGCTTGTTTTATCTGATATGGATAACACGCTGGTGCCTTTTGGCAACAGACGCGTGTCGGACTTCACGCGCAAGGCTATTCACACGCTCCTGGAAGAAACGGACATCGCGTTTGGCCCCTGTACCGGCCGAGATTACGTTGAGTTGATGCGTCTCTTCAGTCTTGATGAGGCGTGCATGCAAACGGGCGTCATGTCCACGGGCAAGCGCGTGCTGTACAAAGGCAAGACTATCTCGCTCTCCATCTTTGATCACAAAACGTTGCAGGGCGTCGCAGATGCTCTTGCTGACGAGAAGAACATGTTCTTGGTCTGCTATCCAGAGAAAACTAACCTTTTTAACCCGGCCTATGTTGTCGGCCCGCTGGACAAAGATATTCTCGCCGATTACGAGCGTAAGCTGGTGTTTGTCTCGGGCATTGTTGATCAAGTTCCAGACGACGTCGATTTTGTCGCCGCAACAATTGCTTGTCCGGGAACAGAAGAGGACATGGAGCGCTGTCGCCAGAAAGTGGCCGCAGCCTGCCCTGATGTGTATACCATGTCGGTAGTTCCTCAGTGGTTTGACGTGCTGCCTAAGGGCGTGTCCAAGTTGACTGGCTTTAAGACGCTCCTGGAAAGAACAGGCATTTCTCCAGAAGAGGTACTTGTTTTTGGAGACGGCGAGAATGACGTTGAGATTTTAAGTCAAGTTCCGCACTCGGTGGCGGTGGCAAACGCAATTCCTGAGGTCAAGCAGGTAGCAAAGCATCACGTCGGTGCATCTGCAGATGACGGCGTTGCGCACGCCCTGCTCGAGCTGGTGCGCGCAACAAAAGCAGGGGAGACTCCCCGATTTATGATGGAGAACTAGCATGATTAAACTCATTGCATCGGACATGGACGGTACGCTGCTGGACCAGAATTCCGAGGTTCCGCCAGAGACATTTGAACTCATCGAAGAGCTGCACAAACATGGTGTTCACTTCGTGGCAAGTTCTGGTCGCCGTTACGATACCCTGCGCTGGTTGTTTGAGCCAGTTGCAGATAAGATTGACTATGTTGCCTCCCTTGGTACGCAGGTCTATGTTGAGAATGAGGTTATTGACCGCGAGGTTTTCTCGTCAGCTTCTATTCGTAAGCTGTTTGAGTTGACGTCCGAATTTGACTGCATTCACTTGGTTGTTTATGACCGTACGCACACGTATCTGCTAGATGATCAGAGCTCGTTTGTGCGTGAGCTGGACAAAGACCTGCCTAACGCCGAGCGCGTGTTTGATCCGCCTTCACCTGACATCAGCATCATCAAGGCTGCTATTTGCTGCGATTCTAGGGCTCGCTCCATGGATATGGCTATGATTCTTGAGCGCGAGATGGGTGATAGGCTGTCGTTTATGCCTTCCGGCGAGACGTGGATTGACGTGGTGCCTCGCGGTGTTAACAAGGCTACGGGACTTGAACAGATACGCAGGTATTATGGTATTTCTCGCGATGAAATTGCTGTTTTTGGCGATTCCATGAACGACTACGCCATGCTTCGCTACGCAGGTATTGCTTACGTTATGGACAATGCTCGCTACGCACTCAAGACGATTGCCTCCAAGGTCATTGCTCCTAACACTGAGCAGGGCGTCCAGAAAGAAATGCGTCGGATTCTGGAAGAGCTGGCGTAGGATTTGTGCAAAGGTCGTGCAATGAAGGTGCAGAATTCATAATTGCCGCTGAAGAATTGCAGAAGCTGTGATAAACTTCTACAGTCACGGGCGATTGGCGCAGCGGCTAGCGCAG
>CAUORV010000079.1:0-6198 GCA_963507085.1 uncultured Atopobium sp. | reverse complement strand
GAATGCTCCACAGAGAAACATCCGTCCTTCTTTCACGAATTTACAACACGAAGATACAATTTACTGCATTCTCTTAGCACCCCTAAAGATGATTGAACGCGCAGCAAAATAGGTAACCAGGAAGTATCCACCATACAAAGCGACTACTACTGCAACTACTCCACCAATGCTGCTGGCTACATCAAAGTTGCCAATCGACTTGATGACAGAAACCATAATAGACATTGCGCATGTTGCGTGCGCAGCTGCCATAAGCAGCGGGAACAGGAAGTACACGCCAATCTGAACAAAGAGCGCGCGACTTGCAAGGCCCTTCTCGGCACCAAGCTCTGCAAGAACTTGGTAAGCGCGAGCGTTATCCGATGCCTCGGAGAGTTGCTGAAGTGCCAGGATAGCTGCGCACGCAATGAAGAGTACCAGGCCGATGTACAGTGCCAGATACGTCACAATACCAGAGAGTCCAGCAGTACCTTGAATATATTGAGAGGCAGTAACAGCAAGCATTAATGAATACGGATCGGAATCGTTTCCCGTTACGCCGCCATCGCCTAAGTACTGCTTAATTTGACCTTGGAACTGTGCTTCAGTAGCATCACCTGGAGTTGTGTAGTTGCCTAAGATGTATGAGTTGGTCAAAACAACGCTTGAAGGGAAACTTTGATCAGCAACAACCATAATTCCAACTGCAGGCATAAGATGAGGTCCACCTTGCGTCTGAGCAATATCCAGTGTTCCACCAACAGCATGAAGCTTGTGGCCCTCAATGGTAAGCTCAGGATTATTTGCAAGAGAATCCTGCCAGTATTTTGTGAGATTGGTATCAAGCGTCCATACCATATAGCCATCAGTACCAAAATCAACAGGCTCAAGACCAGATGCAACGCGTAACTTGTTGTACTGAGAAGCTCGCATCAAGGTTACGTTTCTCTGAGCAGGATCTTCCTGGCCACTATAGCCGGTAAAGTAATCACTAAAGCGCTTGCCTGTTACAGCATCAATAGAGCTATACGTAAAACTTGGTGTTGTTGGATCATCTTGAGCGTAGTACGTATCTACCTGGAAGGCGTTTTTGATAGTTTTATCCCACTCTGGATCAAGTTTCTGCACTACAGAAAGGTAATCATATGAGTCCGCTGGACCAGGGGTATAACTGCGCTCTGAGCCTGGATTGATTGATACAGAAACATCGTACGTTTTAAGCTTAGAGAAACTGGCGTTCATAGAGTCAACAAGCGAGAAGCCCGTACCAAGTCCACAGACTGCCACAAAGAGCATAGCGCAGACTAGAGAGATAGAAACCCAAGCAGTATTAACGCGGGCGTTAAACTGACGCAGGATAAATGAGTGAAGACCCTTGTAGTAGAAGCCCTTCTGCATCTGCATAAATCTGAGCAAAAAACCAGAGATTGAGAAGAAGAAGAGTGCTGTGCCCACCGATACCAAAGCAGTGGCCATGGCAAACTCTTCATCTATCTGTTTTAAACCATTGTGCTGAAGCAAGATATAGGAATAAGCAATGATTCCAAGAGAGGCCAGGAAGAGCAGCACTGAGACAGTAAGATTCCTTACCTTAACGGTCTGAGTTACTTTGTCTGCGTTAAGAAGGTCAATGAGCTTATAGCGGGACACCGTGGTGACGTTAAAAATAAGCGCAACCACAAACATGACCACAAAGTAAATAACCGTTTGAATCAACGCAGCTTGCGAGAAGACAAATTTGAATGAATCAAGAGTCGTATTGAACATATGGGCCGTTGCAAACATCATAAATTGAGAGATAAAAATACCTGCAACAAGTCCAACTACCAGGGCGAGAAAACCAACAAGCAGTGTCTCAATACTCATAATCTTAGAGACATTTCTCTTGGTCATACCCAGTATCTGGTACATACCAAATTCTTTTTTTCTACGGCGAATCAGAAATTGATTAGCGTAGACAACAAGAAATCCCATAATAACGGCGAGAAAAACGCTTACTCCAGAGATGGTATTACTTAAGAGCTGAACAATGCGTCTCTGGTCTTCAGAAAGATCCAACACCATGGACTGCTGAGTGATTGAATTGAAGGAATAAAACAGTGCAACGCCTACTGCCAATGTCAGAAAGTAAATGCTGAAATCGCGCAGTGATTTCTTGACGTTACCAAGCGCGATTTTACTGTACATCAGCACCCTCTCCTCCCAGGAATGAAACAACGTCCATGATCTGGTCAAAGAACTGCTTACGGGGTTTCTCGCCACGAACTATCTCGTTAAAGATGCGACCATCTTTAATGAAAATGACGCGATGAGCGTAAGAAGCTGCATATGAATCGTGAGTAACCATGGCAATAGTTGCGCCATTACGGTTGAGGTTCTCAAAGCTCTCAAGAAGTGTGCGGGCGTTCTTTGAGTCAAGTGCGCCGGTTGGCTCGTCTGCAAGGACCAGCGAAGGATTAGTAACAATTGCCCTTGCTGCGGCAACGCGCTGACGCTGGCCGCCGGACATCTCGTAAGGGAACTTGTCAAGTACCTCAGAGATCTGGAGCAGCTTGGCAACGTTTTCTACGCGCTCCAAAACTTCCTGAGCGCGGACGTGACCAATGGTTAGTGAGAGTGCGATATTCTCGCGAGCAGTAAGGCTATCAAGCAAGTTGGCATCCTGGAAAATAAAGCCCAAGCGGTCACGTCTAAAGGCAGAAAGCTCTGCGCCGCGCAGACTGGAAAGCTCTTGGTCATCAATAAAGATGTGGCCCGCAGATGCCTGATCAATGGTAGAGATGCAGTTCAAAAGTGTAGTTTTGCCAGAACCAGAAGGACCCATGATAGCGATAAACTCACCGCGAGCTACAGATAGATTAATGCCGTCCAGTGCCTTAGTGATATTTCCGCGAGTTCCATAGTACTTCTCGAGGTTTTGACAAACCAAAACGGTGTGAGGAGTAAGTGCTGAAGATTGTCCAGCCACAACAGTTGACTGAGTTGGAGCTGTTTGAGTAGCTGCCATGTTGCGTCCTTTCATTGAGAGCGAGTAAATCTTGAGATATATACTCCGTCACTACCGTTCACGTTGCCATCGATTGACCTTACGGAAACCTTACGCTTTTCTCACTTTGATGTGTCAAAATATCACTATCAAGCATACGGGAGGGGCATGCTATGAAGTTAGTAATTAAGAGATTTGGGCAGCTTACCGCTAAAGAGTTATATCAAATTCTTTCTCTAAGAGCAGAAACGTTTATTGTTGATCAGCAGATTATGTACAACGATCTTGATAACGTTGATCAAGTTTCTACCCATGTCTTTTATCAGGATACTGACTCGGTAGCTGCATATTTGCGCATCATTGATGCAGGACAGTCATACAACTCCCCTCTTATTGGACGCGTATGCGTAAGCAACAAAGGTGCCGGCATTGGCTCAAAGCTGTTGCATGATACCCTCGATTACCTGGCACAAGAAAGCAGCGCCTCCAAGGTGTTAGTTGAGTCGCAACTCAAAGCTCAGCCCTTCTATGAGCGCGCTGGCTTTACGCAGGCATCTTCTAAGGTGCTTGATCACTTTGGCGTCCTCCACCATGTGCTCTCCTTTGACCTTGATGCATATCGTCAGACGAGAAACACAATCAGCATTGATGATGTGCACGTTTCAATCCGACCGCTTGAAACAGCCGATTTGCGCACACTGCAAAAACTTAGCATAGAGACATTTGTAGACACTTTTATTGACTCAAATACAGCAGATGATTTAGCAAATTGCATTGACTCGCTCTACAACACAGAAAAGCTTGCCCGTGAGCTTGCTGCTAAACACTCATATTTCTATTTTGTTGAGGTAGAAGGTCAAGTAGCTGGCTACCTTAAGCTCAATACGCGTTATGAGCAGACTGAGGGTCAGCGCGATGACTCACTTGAAATTGAGCGCCTCTATATTCTTCCGCACTACAAAGGCCTGCACCTTGGATCAAAGCTCATGAAATTTGCCCTTGATCTGGCAAAAGAGAAGGGTAAGAAGCGCGTGTGGCTGGGTGTTTGGGAACACAATGAGCCTGCTAAGGAATTTTATTTACATTGGGGATTCAAGCGTTTTAGTCAGCATACCTTCCCAGTAGGAAGCGATCCTCAAACGGATGAATTGTGGGAGCTCATGCTGTAAGCTATGCCTTTATCGCAAATCCGTAAAAGACTGGTTGAACGTAATAGAAAAGGTTGAACCTTTACCAATTGTACTGCTCACAGCTAACTTAAGGCCCATCTTTTTGCAGAGCTCATGGCAGAGATAGAGACCCATGCCGGTGGATTTGGCGTACTTGCGTCCATTTTGACCGGTGAATCCCTTATCAAAAATACGGGCAAGGTCCTCTTCAGGAATACCAATGCCATTATCTTTAATGAAGAGAGTGGTTGAAGTGGTTCCCTCACGTGGCTCTGAGACAGAAGCAGAAATCCAAACGTTCTTCTCGCCAGGTGCAAGCTCTGGATTTGAATACTTTGCGGCGTTAATGAGGAGCTGTCGCAAAATAAATTCAAGCCATTTTGGGTCAGCCTTGACCACGTGGGCCAAGTCATCAAAATGCGGAGAAACACCAGCGTCAATGAAGACGCGTGCGTTGTTTTTAAGAGCATCTTTTACGATGGACTGCAAATTGACGTCTCGAATAGAAAAATCTCGATCTACAGATGCGCTGCGTGCATAAAAGAGCGCCTGCTCTACCAGAGTTTCAATCTTGGTAAGTTGCGTTTGTACGTCATCCATAGGTAGCGATGGATTATTCTGAGCAACCAAATGAGCTGCAGCGATGGGAGTCTTAATCTCATGCACCCACATCTCAATGTACTCGCGATATTCCTTTGATCGCATATGCTCATCAGCAAGCTGGTCCATCATAGACTTGGACATGCTTGAAAGTGCGTCTTTAAAAAGCTGTTCTTCCAGCATTGAAGGCGTATCCAGCATGGTAGGAACCAGATAGCTCTCTTTATCAGTTGCTGCTAAATTCTCAGCAAGCTGCTGGTAAAACCAACGACGATGAAAATAATCGGCTAGAAGCGCAGCTGCTCCCACCACCCATAAAACCAGAATACAGTAGGCAATGGCAAACGCGTTAAGTCCAACGCCTTTAAGCATAAAGCCAATTAACGTACTGCTAGCTACAAGCGCAAGAAAGAAAATAGTTCGATTTTTTAGATACTCAAATAGCGTCATGACAGCCTACTCAATAACATAGCCAAGCCCGCGGCGCGTCATAACAAAGTCCTCAACGCCAATACTCGCAAGAGTATTTCTGAGGTGGCTAATGTTGACCGTCAACGTATTGTCATCAACAAACTCGTCCGACTGCCACAACTCTTCTTGAATACGCTGGCGAGAAACAACCGTTCCCGCATTTTGCATCAAAAGTGAAAGTATTCTGAGCTCGTTTTTGGTCAGCTCAACGCTCTTTTGATTTGCAGAAACTTTGCAAGAAGAAGAATCAAGCGTCACACCTGCATGTGAAAGCTTTGTTCCTGTTGTGACATCGCTATTTGCACGCCTCAAAACCGAAGTAATATGCATAAGCAAAATCTGGGTGTTATAGGGCTTGGCGATAAAATCGTCTGCTCCCAACGAGAGCACCATAAGCTCATCAAGATCAGTGTTTCTGCTGGTAACTACAATGATGGGAACGTTTGAGAGCTGTCGTACTTCTCGACAAATCTGTTGTCCGTCAATGCCAGGAAGGTTGAGGTCAAGCAAAACCAGGTCTGGATGCGCGGCAACAATTTGTTGAGGTGCAGACTCAAAAGACGAGAGAGCCTGGGCCTCAAAGCCGTTTCTTTGCAGCATGAGCACCAGCTCTTGCTGAATCTGATGATCATCCTCTACTACCAGAATTTTTGTCATATGTGCTCACCTCCCGCTACGTTACGCAAGTCCTACAAAACGATGGGCGTTTTTCCACAGTATGGCATACGTCCTCACTTCTGAAATATCAAGTTGCTGCCAACGAAGCTCCGCCAAACGCTCAACCGTATACACAACCATCGCTGGCGTGCACTCCCCTCCACGCAAAGGTTCTGGAGCCATGTAGGGAAAGTCAGTCTCTGAGAGCAGTTGCGACTCTGGACAGGAAATCATTGCAGCTCGGATATCATCAGAGCGCTTAAACGTTGCCGCGCCACCAAAGGCAACAAAACAACCAAGATCTGCAAAAGGCTTCATGACCTCTGGAGCGTCAGT
>CAUORV010000078.1:0-6251 GCA_963507085.1 uncultured Atopobium sp. | reverse complement strand
TCATAGATTGGGAAATAGCGCTGGTTGGAAAGCATGGACTCAGTAATAATCTCTGAAGGAACGTTAAGGAACTCCTCATCAAAGGTACCTACAAGAACCTGAGGCCACTCAGTCAAGTTAATGACCTCCTCAAAGACCTTCTCTGGCATATCAACGTGAGAGCCCGGACGAGCAGCCTCTACCTCTTTGATACCGGCGAGAATAACGTCTTTTCTCTGCTCCTGAAGCAGAACACCAGCATCTTTAAGTACCTGCTCATAGCCTACTGGACTTGCAACCTCATGGTAACCAGGTCCAAGAACACGATGGCCCTGGGTGGTGTTTGAGCTAGTTACATCAGCGTACGTAACAGGAACAATCTCTGAACCAAAAAGAACGCACAGCCAGCGAACAGGACGAACGTAGCGCTCATGGAAAGAACCCCAGCGCTGACTACGAGGCCAATCAAGTGCAGAAATCCAAGAAGTTGCCCGCTCAGAAAGAATCTTTGTGGCAGGAACTGAAGGAATATTGAGCTCTGCAAAAACATACTCATGACCGTCAGTGTCTACACGACGAGTCAGCACATCAGCACTCACGCCGCACTTACGAGCAAATCCCTCAGCAGCCTTGGTTGGATTGCCCTCTGCATCAAAAGCAATCTCTGCCTTAGGACCACGCTTGACCTCGGAAATCTCTTCTGTAGCCTCAGCAACGTCCTTTACATAAGCAGTTAAACGACGAGGTGTCGAGAGGATCTTAACCTCTCCAAATGACAAACCAGAGTCTTTAAGTCCGGAAACGACGAGCTTATTGAACTGAGCAATAGCTTTCTGCAATGGAGCAGAAGGCATCTCTTCAGAACCAATCTCAAAAAGGAAGTCTCTAACCTCAGCCATTTAAGCCACCTCCTCCTGAGTAGTTGCTGCAGGTGCTTTCTTAGAAGCAACCTCCTCCAAATACGATTCGCAGCATGCCTTAGCAACGGTGCGAACGCGAAGAATATAGTTAGCTCTCTCAACAGCAGAAAGAGCACCACGAGAGTCAAGCAAGTTAAATGCGTGGCTGCACTTCATAACGCAGTCATACGCAGGAAGTGGAAGCTTGCGCTCAAGGCAGCTATGGCACTCTGCCTCATACTCGTCGAACTTCTCGCGCATAAGCTCAATATTGGCTACCTCAAAGTTATAGGTTGAGAACTCGCGCTCGTTCTCAAGGAATACCTGACCGTAGGTCATTGGAGTGCCGTCTGGCAGGTAGCTCCAGACCAGGTCGTAGACGGAATCAACGCCCTGAGCATACATAGCAATACGCTCAAGACCATAGGTAATCTCAACAGGAACAGGATCTACCTCAATGCCACCAACCTGCTGGAAGTACGTGAACTGAGTAACCTCCATGCCGTTGAGCCAGACCTCCCAGCCAAGACCCCAAGCACCAAGCGTTGGGCTCTCCCAGTCGTCCTCAACAAAGCGAACGTCGTGGTCTTTTGGATCAAGGCCAATAGCAGCAAGTGAGCCAAGATAGAGATCTTGCGAGTCTGCAGGTGATGGCTTGAGCAAGACCTGGAACTGATAGTAGTGCTGCAAGCGATTGGGATTCTCGCCATAGCGTCCATCAGCAGGACGACGACAAGGCTGTGGATAGCAGGTACGCCAAGCGTCAGGACCAAGTGAGCGCAGGATAGTTGCGGTATGGAAGGTACCAGCACCTACCTCAGAGTCGTATGGCTGCATGACCGTGCAACCCTTTTCTGCCCAATAGTGTTCAAGGGTCAAAATCATATCTTGAAACGTTAGTGGTGTTGCGCCCATGATGTTCTTTCTCTCAAATGTCCGACGTAAGTACTATAGCCCGCGAGCATGGTCAAAGGGCCAGAAAATAAACATTGCCTTAGAGGTCACGGTAGAAACCGCAACTGCTCCAAAATATCTGGAATCAAGCGAGTTTGTTCTGTTATCCCCCATAACAAAAATATGACCTGCAGGAACAGTATACGGATAATTCTGAATTACGGCACCCGTGCGATCCGCAAGAGAATAGGTTGGCTTGCCTTCAGTGTAAGGCTCGTCCATAAGTTGACCGTCAACATACACAGCACCGTCGCGCAAATCTACCGTTTGACCTGCTGTAGCAATGACGCGCTTAACTAAAAGCGTATCGGGATTCTGAGGACTGGTGAAGGTAACCACATCACCTGCTTGCGGAGTACCGCCAAATCGATAGGTAAGCTTCTCTCCTACCAAACGATCCCCCAGCTGGATGGTATTGAGCATGGACCCTGTTGGAACCTCATATACCTCAGCGACAAACGTTCTAATAAAAAACGCCAGCGCAACAGCAACTGCAACAATTACCAGGTATTCAAAAATTTCAAGTACTTTGGAATGTCCACTACTCATCGTCATCACCAGATTGCTGATCAAGCTCTGCTAGATATGCTCTGTCCTTCTCAGTGAGTAGAGCGCTCTCTAAGAGGTCTGGACGCCACGCACGAGTGCGAGCAAGTGCAGATTGTCGTCTCCAGACTGCTACCGCTCCGTGGTCTCCTGAAAGAAGCACAGACGGAACTTCTCGCCCCTCAAAATTTGCTGGACGCGTGTACTGAGCATACTCAAGAAGGCCATCGTCAGAGAATGACTCATCCTGTGAGCTCATCTCATCGCCAAGCGCACCAGGAAGCAAGCGCACAACCGAGTCAATCACGGTAAGCGCAGGAAGCTCTCCGCCCGTCAGCACGTAATCTCCCAGAGAAATAACGTCATCTGCCAGCTCGTAGACGCGCTCGTCCATGCCCTCATAGCGACCACAAACAAACAGAATGCGCTCCTTTTGAGCAAACTCTTGGGCGATAGCTTGGGAATACGGTCTACCAACTGGCGAGAAAAACACCACGTGGGGCTTAGGTTCTGCCAGATCAGAAATCTCACGAACTGCCTCAAAGATGGGAGCAGGCTTCATAAGCATGCCTTGTCCACCACCAAAAGGAGCATCATCTACCGTACGATGCCTATCATGCGTCCAGTCACGCAAGTCATGTGCATAGAACTCAAAAATATGTGCCTTTTGAGCCCTGCCCATAATAGAAGCATTTAAATAGGGCGAGAAGACCTCAGGAAATACTGAGAGCGTTTCTAGACGCATGCTACTCACCTAACCTAAGAAGCCCCTGAGGAATTGAGACGGTAATGAAGCCCTCGGCTGGGGCCTCTTTGATAAATTCATCCACGGCAGGCATCAGCACCTGTCCAAAAGGCCCCTCAATGACCCACACATTTTGTGTAGGTCCAACAAGAACCTCGGTAATTTCACCCAGAGAACCATGTTCTGTATCACGTACTTCTCTACCCACAAGTAGAGAAACATTTACCAGACCAAAGTTTTCTGGAAGACAATCTTCTTCTACCAGAAGCGTTTTACCAATAAGCTCTTCTGCATCAGAGATGGTAGTTACATCTTCAAAAGTGACAAGACTACCTTCTCTATCATCTGACTCAACAGAGACAACTGAGAACTTCCTTGGTCCCTTAAGCGCAGGTGGAACAGGAACAACTGTCATGCCTTCAGCTATAAGAGAAGGAAGGCTGTGAACGGGAACCGTCACAACCTCCCCTCTTTTACCATGCGTTTTAACAATTTGAGCAATTGCTCGCCAGTGTTTACGCAAAATTAGCCTACAACCTCGACATCAACAGAGGTGCCAACACGCTGGCCAAGAGCACGAGCCAAAGTACGAATAGCCTTAATGGTTCTACCCTTGCGGCCGATGACACGTCCAGCGTCTTCCTCAGAGCAAGAAACCTCAATCAAGGCTCCATCCTCGCGATCGGTGACGTCGAGTGCAACAGCATCTTCATTATCGACAAGACCACAGACGATGTACTCAACAAGATCAGCAACCTTGTCAGAGGGCATCTCCTGAATGTCTTGATCGACAGCGTCTACCTCAGTGGGCTCTGTGAATTCAGACACGATTTACTCAGCCTCTGGAGCCTCGGACTCCTCGGCGGCTGCGGCAGCAGCCTCAGCAGCAGCCTCTGCAGCTGCAGCAGCCTTTGCCTGTGCCTTCTTGGAGAGCTTGGTCTTCTTCTCTGCAACTGGAGCACCAGTACGAGCGATCTCAATGAGGTGAGAAACTGCGCTTGTTGGCTGAGCGCCCTTTGCTACCCACTCATCAACCTTCTCGAGGTTGATATCAATCGTCTTAGGGCTAGTCAGTGGGTTGTAACGACCGACTTCTTCAATGTAACGACCATCGCGAGGCATACGACCATCAGCGACAACTACGCGATAGTACGGACGCTTCTTGGCACCGTGACGGGCCAGACGAATCTTAACTGCCAATGAAAACTCCTCCATACGAGCGGTGCCTCGGATGTTAGATGGGCTGCACCGCAAAGCCACAAATCGGGTTACAAGTGTACAACAACGCATTAACCTCGAAAAGTATAAATTTGCTCTCTTCAAAAAGTACTCGTAATTTATGTATGAAACACTTGTTCTATTTGTACAAAAAGTATACACTATTTCTATGGAAACATCAAAGGACATATCAAATAAAAACGCACGTAAATCATGTGATTTTGAGTGGCATGGTAAAGCCATTGGGCTTCTTGACCTTGATGCGTTCTTTGCGTCTGTAGAACAACTTGATCATCCTGAGTGGCGCGGAAAACCAGTAATTGTTGGAGGCTCACCCCACAAACGAGGCGTTGTTTCAACCGCCTCTTATGAAGCAAGGAAGTTTGGCGTTCATTCTGCCATGCCTTCAGCTACTGCAGTAAGGCTCTGTCCGCAAGCAATTTGGACCCCAGGACGCTATGACAGATACTCTGAAATGAGTGCTCTTGTTATGGGTTTTCTCAAAGATGAGACTCCCCTTGTTGAACAGGTTTCTATTGATGAGGCATTTTTTGACATCACTCCAGGCAGATTCTCTAAAGAAAATCCTTTGGAGATTTGTAAGCGCATACAAAAGAAAGTTGCTGCGCTAGGCGTTACCTGTTCCATTGGCCTGGGAACAAACAAGACAATTGCTAAGATTGCCTCTGAGCAAGAAAAGCCTCGCGGTCTTACTGCGGTGTTTCCTGGCACAGAAGGCCGCTTTCTAGCACCTCTGCCTATTGAGGCCATGAGCGGTATTGGTCCTGCTATGGCAAAGGTGCTTCATCAACAAGGAATCAGAACGCTTGGAGAGCTTTCAAGAGCAAATGCAACGTACCTCACTTCCCTTGTTGGCAATACAGCTTCAAAGATGATTTTGCGCGCGCAAGGAAAAGAAGTCTCAGAAGTTCATGAAGCTGCCCAGCCTCGTGACGTTAAGTCTGTTTCTAACGAGAGAACCTTTGAAGCTGATTTGTTTGATAAACAAGAAATCGTAGAAGCTATTAGGCACATTGCTGGCGTTGTAGGAAGACGTCTTCGCCGAAAGCAGCTCCAAGGATATACCGTAACCCTCAAAGTAAAAGCCTCTGCAACAGAGTCTCATACAGCTCAAAAAAGGATGTCCACACCAACTGATGATGAGCACCTCTTTGCAGAGATTGCCGTTGGCCTGCTTCCTACCATTTGGAAAGAAGGGCAGCCAGTAAGACTGCTTGGTGTTGGCATTAGCTCATTTTCAGATGAGGAGCATGCCAAACCAGTGCAAGAGTCACTTTTTGACCACTATGAAGCTACATTTGACGCAGCAGCCTCTGGGCCTACAACAAAAAAGAAACCTCGGAGTGACTTACGTCAACTCTGCGAGGTAACCGATAAACTCAAAGATAAATTTGGTGCTGATGCTGTGCAGTATGGTAGAGATCTTCGCTTTGAGCATCGCGTCTCAGACACTATGCCTACAGGCAAAAACGAACAAGTCTAGTACACCAGAACTACTCAGTAGGATCAGCAGATTCTGGAAGATTGTCTACCAGGTCATCCTCAGAAAGCTCAAAAGCTGGAGCCAAAGCATCCTCTGGAAGATCGGCATAAGGAATCTCAGAAGTCATAGCACCCTCAATATCTAGCTCTACACGAGGAGCGTCCGCCCAAAGTCGCTCAAGACGATAGTAGGACCTTACCTCAGGCTGGAATACGTGAACAACAACTGAGCCGTAATCAATAAGAATCCAATTGAGACCGTCGCGACCTTCAGTAGAAATTGGACGAATGCCGCAGTTTGCCGTGACCTTCTCGCGAACTTCATCAACAATAGCGTCAGCCAAACGAGCATTTCCACCAGTGCAGATAACAAAGTAATCGCAAACATCACTGAGACCAGTTAAATC
>CAUORV010000077.1:0-6354 GCA_963507085.1 uncultured Atopobium sp. | reverse complement strand
CGCTAACACGCTGCAGAATCATAATCACCCGCATATGAACTGCCTCCCATTTCTTATGTCCAAGAAATGGGAGGCAGTTCATTGTGCGGGCGCCTTTTTGGTTCAACGTTTTTGTTGCAGCTAATAAGTGCAGCTCAAACTACTTCTTGACCTCGTAATGACTCTTTACGGTAAACGTAATAACATAGGTCTTACGATACGACTCGGGTGCAGAGGTAAGAATTGCGCAGTCAGTCAGGTTGTAGTTTGTTGGGTGAGCAAGAGCCTGGTCAACGGTGTTGCCAATCTCTTCTGCAGACTCAAGCACCTGAGCTCTCTGAGCTGCATCGATAGTTGCTTTTTTCATCAAATCAAACTGATCTGCCGTACCTTCAATACGAACGATAATAGGCCAAAGGCTGTCTTTATCAATCTGAGTGGTAATTTGAAGATCTGGATACAGGCTATTATCAAAGCTGAATCCATCAGGAATATGATAGGTGCCATAGCCTGTAGCGTTGGAATTGTTTGATGAGGAACTAGAGGAGCTTGAAGAATCCTCTTTTTTCTCGTCTTTCTTCTCTTCTTTTTGTTCTGACGTGGTGGATTGTGTCTGGTCTTGTTTGTTTTCTGTTTGTGAGCAGCCAGACAAAATGCCCACACTCAAGGCTGACGTTACTAGTAGTACAAAAATTGCAGTAAAGAACTTGCTCATCCTAGAGCTACGCGTCATTTGACCTCCATTAAACAGAACGTGCCAACTACCAGGAACTCACTGCGATTGTACCCAGCAAACAGCGCTTCTTAGCTGGGAGAACATTTCACAAGATAAAATAATGTTTCATCTTTTTATGCTTCCCAGAGGAAGTGCCTCATATCTACCTTACCGTTTTCTAGAAATTGCACACCTTCTGCCTCAAGAAGCTCTCTCTGTGCATCTGGTCCACCAAAAGCAAAGCCAGGAGCTAGCGAGCCGTCTTTAAAGACTACTCGGTGACATGGCACGCCACCAGCAACTCCCGGACTCTGGTGCATAGCAAATCCCACATAGCGAGCCTTTCTTGACTCCCCTATCATTCGAGCTATCTGCCCATACGTACTGACTCTGCCCTCGGGAATCTGCTTGACCACTGAAAATGCACGCTGAAAGAAGTTATCCATATCTAGCCCACTCTATCTTCACGGTTACCGGGAATTGCTTGCTCATTTTATGTTGGAATGCTATCGTATCAAAAGCAAACGGGTGGTGGCGCAGCTTGGTAGCGCACTTGACTGGGGGTCAAGGGGTCGCTGGTTCAAATCCAGTCCACCCGACCAGAATTTCTCGCCAGGAGTATTCCTGGCTTTTTTATATATAGAAGTAGTTTTTCAAAAACCGGTGTGATCTAATTTGTAGCATAGACAAAGTGACAAATTAGAAGTTATCGAGGTGAAATATGCAAGATAAAAAAGGTTTTGATTTATGGGCAGATGATTATGATAAGAGTGTAGGTTTGTCTGACAAATACGGCTCGTATCCTTTTGCAGGCTACAAATCTATTCTTAATGTAATCTATAATCGTGTAATTTGTTCATCTGCGAAGACTGTCTTAGATATTGGGTTTGGAACAGCAGTACTGACTTCAAGATTATATGAAAACGGCTGTACGATTTACGGACAAGATTTTTCAGATAGAATGATTGAAATTGCAAAAGAGAAAATGCCTAAAGCAAGTTTGTATAAAGGCGATTTTTCCAATGGCTTAGTGGAACCTATACAGAAACAAAAGTATGACGCGATCATTGCTACATATTCTCTCCATCATCTTACAGACTTTCAAAAAGTAGATTTTATTACATCATTATTTAAGCTGTTGAACGAGGGAGGATGTATATATATCGGAGATATAGCATTTGAAACTCGGCCATTACTTCAAGAATGTATGCGGATTGCGGCAGATGAATGGGACGGTGATGAAATGTATTTTGTATGGGATGAGCTAAAAGGTCAATTTCCAGAAATGCGATTTGAAAAAATGTCTGACTGTGCAGGACTTATCACCTTGCAAAAATAACTTCCAGTTTGTCAATTACAGGTGACATTAAAAGAGCCAGCCCATTCAAGGTGCTGGCTCTTTCAAAAATTTCATTCTAATTTATGCGTCTGTACCCTCAAATTGGCTCTCGTAGAGCTTGGCGTAGAAACCACCTTGGGCCAAGAGCTCATCGTGAGTACCTCGCTCAAGAATTGAGCCGTCCTTGAGAACAAGAATGCAATCGGCACCCTGGATGGTAGAGAGTCTGTGGGCAACAACCAGCGATGTTCTGCCGTTCATGATGGTATCAAACGCCTTCTGTACCAACTGCTCTGTTCGCGTATCAATGCTTGATGTTGCCTCGTCTAGAAGCAGAATAGGTGGATTTGCAAGCATGACACGAGCTATGCACAAAAGTTGCTGCTGACCCTGAGATAAAGATCCACCAGACTCTCCCACCATGGTGTCATAACCCTGTGGAAGCTGCTGAATAAACTCATGAGCCTGAGCTTTCTGAGCTGCAGCAATAATCTCTTCATCGGTGGCGTCTGGCTTTGCATAGCGGATGTTTTCTTTGATGGTTCCCTTAAAGAGCCACGTATCCTGTAGCACCATGCCAAACTGCTCTCTAAGCGATGCACGGGTGAGCTTTTGCGTGTTATGACCGTCTACATAAATTGCGCCAGAATCAATGCTATAGAACCTGAGTAGCAGGTTAATAAGGGTGGTCTTGCCGCAGCCAGTTGGGCCAACAAGAGCAATCTTCTGGCCAGGCTCTGCCCTGAATGAGATGTGGTTGAGCAGCGGGTGCTTGGAATCATAGGAGAACGCCACGTCATCAAACTCAATGGAGCCCTGTGGATTCTGAATGACTTCAGCGTCTACTGGATCAGGCTTGATTTCCTTTGCGTCGAGAAGATCGAAGACTCGACGAGCACTTGCGAAAGCGGTCTGAACCTGCGTAACAACTGTAGAAATAGCATTAAAAGGCTTCATGTACTGGTTTGCGTACGAGAGGAAGCTCTGAACTTGACCGATGGTAAGCGGAGAAGGAACTCCCGTTAGAACGCAAATGCAACCAAGAGCAGCTACCAGAGCGTAAATGAAGTTATTTACCAGACGCGTAGAGGGGTTAGAAAGTGAAGAGGCAAATTGTGCGCGCTCTCCTACTACACGGAGTTTCTCGTTAATAGCTTCAAACTGCTCAATAATGGCATCCTTGTGGGCAAATGCGGTGATAAGCTCCTGGTTAGAGACCATCTCTTCTGCATATCCGCCAAGCTGGCCCTGGTAGCCCTGCTGCTTGCCAAAAGACGAGCTAGCGTACTTGGTAATGGCGGATGCAACAATAATTGAGAGCGGCGTAGCCAGAGCAACTACAAGGCCCATAGGAACCGACATATAGAACATGAAGCACAAGGTTCCAATAATGGTAACCACGCCCGTAAGGAACTGCGTCAGGCCCTGCTGAAGGCCGTCACCTAGCTGATCCACATCGTTAACAACCCTAGAGAGCAAATCTCCCTGGGAATGCGTGTCAATGTACGAGAGCGGCAAGTTTGCCACCTTAGCATGAGCTGCGTTTCTAAGATCGCGTGTAACCAGGTAGGTAAGCTTATTGGTGGACCAAGAAGCTAGCCACTGCGTAGCACTTGCAAGCAAAACTATCAGTGAGAGCTGAGCGAGCGTAGGCAAAAGTACTGCCTCGGCGCCCTGGACCAGCCTGATGAGCTGGTCGATGGCACTACCCACAATAATGGGTACCCAGAGCTGCAGAACTACGGTTGCAATAGACGATACTGCTGCTAAGACAAGAAATCTTCCGTGTGGAGAAATCCATGCAGCAAGTCGGCGTGTGACTTCTGCAGCGGACATGGAGATAGCGTCAGCGGAGCCGCCTTTGCCGTGCTCAGGAGCGCTTGATGCAATAGCGGAGGTGCTTCCGCCAGAATACATATCGGCCATTACTCCACCTCCTCAGGACGAAGCTGTGAGAGACAAATCTCTTTATACAGCGGACACGTGGCGAGAAGTTCTTTATGCGTTCCTAGCCCCACTTGTTTGCCATGGTCAAGAACAAGGATCTTATCTGCCTGCATAACTGCAGCTACACGCTGAGAAATAATGATACTTGTAGTGGTTGCACTAAGCTTGTGAAGGGCCGCACGGAGGTGTGCGTCCGTGGCAAAATCAAGCGCGGAAGCAGCGTCGTCCAAGATGACAATGCGCGGGCTTCCCACCAGAGCACGAGCAATGGTTAAGCGCTGGCGCTGACCTCCCGAGAAGTTCTTGCCGCCACGCTCAACAATGCTGTCAAGCTGATCGGGTTTCTCGCGCACAAAGTCTGCTGCCTGAGCAACCTCAAGAGCTGCCCAAAGCTCCTCATCAGAGGCGTTTGGATTCTTCCAGCAGAGATTAGAGCGAATGGTGCCGCTGACCAGTGAGGTGTGCTGCGGAACGTAGCCAATAAGGGCACGAAGCTGCTCAAACGTATAGGTTTTGACATCGTGTCCAAATACGCTTACAGAGCCGGTTTCTGTGTCAAAAAGTCGCGGGATGAGGGCAGCAAAACTGGACTTACCGGAGCCCGTACCACCGATAATTCCCAACGTCTGGCCAGCCTGAAGCGAGAGGTTAATGTTAGAAAGAGCCGGCTCTCCTCCACCGTCGTAGACAAGTGAGGCATCCTTAAACGCTACAGCAGTGCCAGCGAAGTCTGATTCTGTGAGGTTGAAATGCTCATTTCCCTTATCAGAGAGCGCAGGCCTAGTGTTCAGAACTTCCATCACGCGAGTAGCAGACGCAGTTCCGCGTGTAATGATAATAACCAGGTTAGCAACGTAGCCAATAGCCAAAAGCGCACTGGTCATATAGCTGACAAGTGCCACCACGGTTCCTTGCGATAGAGTGCCTGCAGTAATCTGAGGAGCTGCAAGCCAAAGCGTTACGGCAATTCCCAGGTACATAACAAGGAAGGTTGCTGGGTTCAGTAGCGCTGAGTAATTTGCAGCATCAGTAGCCGTTTTTGTTTGAGCAAGAACTGCCTCAGAAAATTGTTCCTTCTCTTCTGGCTCATGCCTAAAAGCCCTAATAACACGAATACCAGAAAGCATTTGTCGCATATATAAAGAAACGGTATCAAGGCGTTTCTGCAGCTCAGTAAAGAGCGCGGTAGATTTACGTGCAACAAAGAAGAAAATAGCTGCTACCAACACTGTTGCAATCAAGAAGACCATACCAAGCTGCGCATCAAGCATAAGAGTGGCAATAATAGATCCGGCCGCTAAAATTGGCCATCTGACCAGCTGACGAATGCCCAGAGCAACGGCTACTTGAACTTGATTGACATCGTTAATAAGGCGGGTTACCAGGGTGTCTGTTCCAAGAGCTGAAATATCGGCACTTGAGAGCTCTTGAATCTTCTTAAACAGCTCATTGCGCAGGTCAGTTCCCGTGCGCTGAGAAACAATAGAAGCAATTTTCTGACAGACAAGCGTAAAACTAAAACCCACAATTGCGATTACGACTAGCAAAATACCGTAACGAATAATGTCATACATGTTTGCCCCGTGAATTCCCAGGTCAATCATGCGCGCAATAATCAACGGCGTAAGCAGGTCACCAATGACCTCAACCGCTTTGCAGAGCAAGGCAACAAAACTTTTACGACCATACTTTGGCCAGACAAACCTAGAGAGTAACTCTCCCATTTACGCTTCACCAAGTTTCTCTGCTAGCGTTAACCACTCGTCTTCCAACTCCATCAGCGCCGCTTCTGCGTCATTAAGCTGCTGCTGCAGCTCCATCAAACGCTGTGCGTCAGTTGCATCAGCGGAGCTCATCTGCTCCCTAATCTGCTCAGGCAGCTCCTGAGCCTTGCTCATACGACGCTCGATCGAGTCAAAGCGCTTCTTTAGCTCGCGACGCTCAGCGTTGCTCAGCACCGCGCTCTCCTGGCGAGAAGCACTGTCTACCTGCGGCTCATTTGAACCTGAATCTCCGCGTGTACGCGACAACTCCCCTGCTCTTCTCGCCGTCTGCTTTGCAGCATCAACAAGCTTGAGATACTCGTCAACGCCGCCTGGGACGTGGCGAATATGGCCGTCGATGAGGGCGTATTGGTCGTCAGTGACGCGCTCAATCAAGAAGCGATCGTGGCTGACAACCAGAAGCGTTCCAGGCCACGAGTCCAGAAGGTCTTCGAGGACAGCGAGCATGTCCGTGTCAAGATCGTTGCCTGGCTCGTCCAGTACCAGCACGTTTGGTTCTTCCAGAAGAACACACAGGAGCGCCAGACGCCTGCGTTGGCCTCCGGAGAGGTCTTGCAAGCGATTGGTAAACTCTCGGCGATCAAAACCCA
>CAUORV010000076.1:0-6639 GCA_963507085.1 uncultured Atopobium sp. | reverse complement strand
CCAACGCCCATCATGCCCTCAATACCAATGTTGACAACACCGGAGCGCTCGGAGACGACGCCACCAAGAGCACCAAAAATAAGAGGTGTTGAGTACATGAGGGTAACGGAAACAAGAAGAATCAGGTTAGTGAGCATTGTTTGCCTCCTCCTGAGATGGGTCGGACGCATCACTCACTTGAGCAGCAAGCTTTGCCTCTTCTTCCTTAGCCTTCTGGGCACGCTTGTGATCAAGACGATCGGCAAGCATTGGAATAACGCCGCCCAGAGCCATGAAGAACACGATGGTACCAATAACAATGTTGATAATCTCGGAAGGTGCACCAACAACCTGCTGAACCGTCTGGCCACCATAAAGAAGACCAGCAAACAGGAAGGATGCAGGAATACATGCCACAGGATTGCAGTTGGCGATAAACGCAACGGACAGACCGTTAAAGCCGTTGTTCTCAAATGCTGCCAGCGTTGCAATGCTGTGAGGAGCAATACCGGTGATAGTCAGAGCGCCTGCAAGTCCGCAGAGTGCACCAGAAATAGCCATGCAAAGTGTGAGGTTCTTCTTAACGTTGATGCCGGTAAACTGAGCAGCATCGCGGTTAAAACCAACAGCGCGCATCTCATAACCAACCTTGGTGCGCATAAGCAGCCAACCAATGAAGATAGCTGCGAAAATAGCAACAAAAATACCAATGTTTACGTCGGTACGCATAATAGCGTCACCAATAACAGGGATATTGCGAATTGCCTCAGCGCCATCCTCGGAATTCTTCATGCCATAGAACAGGGTGGTATAGCCGGACTCGTTAATAGGGTATGAAGAGGTTGAATTTGGCTGGTGGAACTGTGGAAGAGAAACCACAAAGTTGCAGAGGTAGAGGCTGATCCAGTTAAACATAATGCTGGTAATAACCTCGTTGATGCCAAACTGGGCTTTAAGCCATCCGATGATGGCGCCAATACCTGCGCCGCCTGCGGTACCTACCAAAACAACTACAGGAATCTGCAGTACAGGAGGAAGGTCAAGGCTGTAGCCAACAATAACAGCCAGGATAGTACCAACAATGTACTGACCCTCAGCACCAATGTTAAAGAGGCCAACGCGGAATGCAAAGGCAACGGCAATACCCGTAAAGAGCAGAGGTGTTGCCTTAATAATGACGTTAGAAATGTATTTTGGCTTACCTACCATGCCGCCAATAAGAGCCTCAAACGAGCTGATAGGGTCATAACCTGCAACAACCAAAATAATAGAAGCAACCAACAGGCCAACAAAAATAGCAACAATTGCTGACGTAATTGGCTTTCTCATTATCTTTGTAAGCGTACTCACTCGGCGTCACCTCCTGCCATCAGCAGGCCAGCCTGCTCTTCAGTGATAGTACCTTGGTCAAACTCGCCAACATTCTTGCCGGCGTAAATAATTGCCATCTTATCGGCAACGTCCATAATCTCGTCCAGCTCAAAGGAAATCAGCAAAATTGCTGCTCCACGGTCCCTCTCGCGAATCAGCGCTTTGTGAACAAACTCAATAGCACCAACGTCAAGGCCGCGAGTTGGCTGGATGGCAATGAGAACGTCTGGGTTGGAAGAGACCTCGCGGGCGATAATAACCTTCTGCTGGTTGCCGCCGGAAAGTCCCACTGCCTGATGATCTGCGCACTCTGCCGGACGAATATCAAACTCATCAATCAGCTTCTGAGAGAATTCCTTGATCTTTTCCAGGTCAAGTGCAATGCCCTTACCAAAGGTTTCCTCGTTGTGGCGCTCAAGCACCATGTTCTCGGCAACCGTAAAGGGCAGAACCAGGCCCCAACGATGACGGTCTGAAGGAATGGTTGCAACTGCGTGATCAATAACCGTCTTAGGAGTTGTGCTCTGAATCTCTTCACCCTTGACAGAAATGGTGCCCGACTCAGGTTTGACCAGTGCGTTTATGGCATCGGCAAGTTCTTTCTGGCCGTTGCCGTCAATGCCTGCAAGACCAACGATCTCGCCGGCACGAATATCCAAATTAAAGCCGTTTACCTGCTCAATACCGCGCTCGTCCTTGACGTGGAGGTCTTTGATTGAAAGAACAACCTCACCAGGAGTTGCTGGCTTCTTTTCTACATGCAGGTTAACGTTTCTACCCACCATAAGTGTTGCAAGCTCAGTCTCGGATGTCTTGGAGACATCAACCGTGCTCATGTACTTACCACGACGAATAATGGTGCACTCGTCAGCGGAAGACATAATCTCTTTAAGCTTGTGAGTAATAACAATGATGGTTTTACCCTTGCTTACCAGGTCATGCATGATCTGGATAAGCTTCTCAATCTCCTGCGGCGTAAGAACTGCCGTAGGCTCATCAAGAATAAGAATCTCTGCGCCACGATACAGGGCCTTCAAGATCTCAACACGCTGCTGCATACCAACAGAAATGTCTTCAATCTTGGCGTCAGGATCTACGTCAAAGCCGTATTCCTCAACAATCTCCAGGACCTTCTCGCGAGCTCGCTTTGGATCAAGGACGCCACCAGCCTTGGTGACCTCGTTGCCCAAAACAATATTTTCTGTAACAGTAAAGTTCTCAACCAACATAAAGTGCTGGTGAACCATACCAATACCGTGAGCGATAGCATCGTTTGGGCCAGAAATGGATACGCGCTCTCCGTTGAGGTAAACATCTCCCTCATCCGCAGAATACAGGCCGTACAGTACGTTCATAAGCGTACTTTTACCTGCGCCGTTCTCTCCTAAAATGGCGTGGACAGTTTGCTTGCGCACGTTAAGGTCTACGGCGTCAAGAGCTTTAAACGATCCAAAAACTTTGGTAATGCCATGCATCTGAACAGCGTAATCCGAACTGACTTCCACGAGCCACCTCCTTTACACACTTGCTAGAGGTGAGGAGTGCCAAAGAGCACCCCTCACCAGCAAATCCAAACTCATCGGCCTTTGGGCACGTCAGAGGACAAAAGCCATCTGGCGAGAAACCCTAAGGCGTAAAAACTAAGTTAGAACTTAGCTCAAAGACTTAACGTACTTGTCCAGGTCATCCTTGCTTGCAGGAGGAACAACGGAGCCAGCCTTGATCTTGTCGAGAAGACCAATAGCTGCCTTGTAGGTGTCCTCAGCCATGAGGTGGTGATCCTCAGCAATTCCGACAGCATCCTCGGAAGCGCCCAGAGAAATGGTGGTGCCACCCTTCTGGCCGTCCTTCAGGATCTTCTCGGAAATCTCAACGATAGCAACGTTGACGCGCTTAAGAGCGGAGGTCAGAACGTTCTCTGGAGCAAGATATGCCTGGTCACGGTCAACGCCGATAGCAAGCTTGTTTGCGTCCTTAGCTGCCTCAATAACGCCGGTTCCTACGCCGCCTGCAGCGTGGAAGACAACGTCGCAACCATCGGAGTACATGGAGTTAGCAATAGCCTTGCCCTTTGCAGCATCGGAGAAGGACTCTGCGTACTGTGCAGAAACCTCAACGTTGGTGTTGTTCTCCTTGTTTGCAAAAGCAACGCCGCCGCGGTAACCATACTCAAACTGGTCGATAAGTGCGGAAGAAATGCCGCCAACAAAGCCAACCTTGCCAGTCTTTGTGGTGCGAGCAGCAATGTAGCCAACAACAAAGGAAGGCTCCTGAGCGCGGAACATAACGCCGGTGAAGTTGGCAACCTGAGACTCGTTGCCGTTGTCGATAATGGCAAACTGGGTGTTTGGATTGTCCTTAGCAGCCTTAAGGGTTGCGTCTGCCATAGCAAAGCCAACACCCCAAACAAGGTCGGACTCTGCGTCAACAGCCTTATCAAGGTTGGTTGCGTAGTCGGAATCCTGCTTGGACTCAAGGTAGCTGACATCCCAGCCGTTCTTGTCCTTGAGCTCGGTCATGCCCTCCCAAGCGGACTGGTTAAAGGACTGGTCGTTAACACCACCAGTATCGGTAACCATGGTGAGCTTCTTTTTCTTGTCACCTGATGCCTTCTGGCCGCCGTCGTCCTTCTTCTGGTTGCAGCCTGCAAGACTTGCGAGTGCTGCAAGTGCGCCAGCGCCAGTTGCGCCAGTCACAAAACTACGACGAGAAACGTTCTTGTTCATTCCGTGCTCTCCTTACCTCATGTGGCGGGAACATCCAGCTTGTATGCTGGATCTTTATGAGAAGTTGACCAAACTCCCCTAACTTAAGCGGAAAATCCGCATGGTTCCAAAACAAACAGCAATGACAAGCTGCTGATCTGCGATGCCTTGCGCAACAAACGCTTTAAGCAACAACAGAAAGAGCAACCTCCATCATCTGTGTGAAGCTAGTCTGACGCTCCTCAGCAGTAAGTGCTTCTCCTGTAAGAGGCAGGTCAGAGATAGTTAGCAGCGTAAGCGCATGCTTATGAGCGTGCATGGCGTTGAGATACAGGGCTGCCGACTCCATCTCAACGGCAAGAACATCCATGCTTGCCCATTTTGGAAGCGAGTTGTCTACGGTATAGAACACGTCGCTTGCCAGGATATTACCAACGCGAACGGGATAACCCAGCTTCTCTGCACCAGCAACAGCCTTGCTCAACAGGCCAAAGTCTGCAGTAGGTGCAATGGTTCCAGGCATTCCGTACTGTGATGGATAATTAGAATCAGTGCTGGAAGACATGCCAATAACAATGTCTCTAAGCTTTACCTCAGGAGCAAGGCCGCCAGCGCTACCAATGCGGAGAATGTTGTCAACTCCATAGAAATTAAAGAGCTCGTAAGAATAAATACCAATGGAAGGCATACCCATACCAGAACCCATAACGGAGACAGGCTGTCCCTTGTAGGTGCCGGTGTAGCCAAACATGTTGCGAACGGTGTTGAACTGCTCAACATTCTCCAGGTAGGTATCTGCAAGAAGCTTTGCGCGCAGAGGGTCTCCTGGCATGAGGACAGTCTTAGCAATCTGGCCCTCAACAGCAGCGTTATGGGGAGTTGGGGTAGTAGCCATTAGTTCTCCTTAAGAATCTCTGACAGATGAGAAGTTCCAACACCAAGTTGCTCAACGCCAAAATAATCAAGGATTGTCTCGGCCATATCGGCAAATGTAGTGGTTGTACCAAGGTTGGTGTTTGGCTTGACCTTTGGACCCGTGATAAGCAGTGGCACGTACTCACGAGAGTGATCAGTAGATGGTGTTACTGGGTCGCAGCCATGATCTGCGGTAATGATAAACAGGTCATCCTCACGAAGACCCTCAATAATCTGAGGAATACGCTCGTCAAAGTACGAGAGAGCGTTGGAGTATCCCACAGGATCGTTGCGATGACCGTAAATCATATCGGTATCAACAAGGTTGGTGAAGCACAGACCGTTGAAGTCTTTACTAGTAGCCTCAATAGTTTTCTGAATTCCGTCTGCGTTGCAGGTAGTGAACTCAAACTCAGTCATGCCACGGTGAGCAAAGATGTCATAAATCTTGCCAATAGAAAGAACGTCAAAGCCGTTCTCTTTAAGGCAATCAAGCATAGTTGGGCCCGTTGGCTCAAGCGAGAAGTCATGACGGCGAGAAGTGCGCTGGTATGGCCACTCTCCCTCAAAAGGACGAGCAATAACGCGAGCAACACCGTGCTCACCCTGAAGAATCTCGCGCGCAATGCGGCAATACTCATAGAGTTTCTCGGGACTTACCACGTCCTCATGAGCAGCAATCTGAAAAACAGAGTCTGCTGAAGTATAGACAATCAGAGCACCAGTCTCTACGTGCTCTTTACCAAAGTCTCTAATAACATCAGTTCCGGAGTAAGGTTTGTTGCAGAGAACCTTGCGGCCCGTCTTCTGCTCAAACTCCTCAATGACCTCCTGTGGGAAGCCGTCAGGGTAGGTTGGGAACTTCTTTGGAGAAATGACGCCTGCCATCTCCCAGTGACCAACCGTAGTATCTTTACCAGCGGATTTCTCCTGCATGCGAGCGTATGCGCCCTCAGGAGACTCAATTGGCTTCAAATCAACGTCATAAACGGTATCAAGTGCTCCATCAATATTAAGAAGGCCCAACTTTGTCATATTTGGGATATTAAGAACGCCGCTTGTTGCGCAGGCACAAAGGGTATTGCTACCCTCGTCTCCGTATGCCGCCGCATCAGGCTCTTCGCCGATGCCAAAACTATCAAGAACAACTACAAAAACACGTTTAGGCATACTACCTCCTAAAACGCCCGAAACAAGCATTTGCGCACGATACATACGCAAGCTAACTTATGTGGACAAGTCATTACTATTCATTAAATATATTATTACAGTTGCATAACACCGACGCCCAATTTAAAGAGATTTTCACGATACAACCGTTTGCAGATACTAAAATTCTGTAAACGGTACGCAGCAAATGCTTAGAAAAATCAAGCAGGTAAAACCAATGTGGCGAGAAAATCTTTGAGCTCACCAGGGAAAAATTTAATGAATTCATTCTTTACAGACTCTAGCTGCTGTCTTATCGTTGTCCAAAGCAAGGTTTGAGCACTAGCTTAAATAAAATAAGCACCTGTTTAGAAGTTTTATATAAGCACCTGTTTAGTCGGATTCTATTTTTGCTGCTAGGAGGCCTGATGCTCACCAATCGAGAACAGATGATTTTCAACTGGATTAAAGAGCAGCCTTCCATTACTCAGAAGGAAATTGCAGAGCGTGCAGGTATCTC
>CAUORV010000075.1:0-6673 GCA_963507085.1 uncultured Atopobium sp. | reverse complement strand
TCACCAAACGCAAAGGGTTTTATAAGGTAGTCATCAGCGCCCGCATCTAATCCAACAATGCGATCAGACACCGATGAACGCGCAGAAAGAATCAGCACCTTAGTCTCTGAGTGCTCCGCCCGTAGCGTGCGCAGCAAATCAAGCCCATCGATACCAGGAAGGTTGAGGTCAAGTAGAATCAGGTCATACTGCTCAAGCTGAGCCATCTCAAGAGCCTGAGTGCCGTTGTCAACAAGATCAACGTAATAACCGTCCAGCTCAAGCCCCTCTCCAATAGAGGCAAGAAGCTCTTTTTCATCTTCCACTACAAGGATTTTCAATTCTTCCCTTTCAAATGCAGCTTGATGCCATTGGCAAGTATTAGAGTACGCCTGGACCAAGCTCAACTGACTCAGCCCAAGCGTACTTCATACAACATTTCAAATGCTAACCGATTAAACCCTACGGCGAGAAGTTCTTCTCGCCGTGTGCCGCGAGCGGTATGTAAGTTTCTATAACCTACTTTGACTGAGCAAGAGCCTGGTCAACGCGCTTTTGAAGTTCGCTACCCTGGAGCTTGCTGGCTCCACCGGTGATTGGATCGCCTACGAGTCTACCGTTCTGATCGATGACCATAGTAGTTGGGAACGCTGTTAGGCCTTCGATAACGTGACCGCCGTCGCTGTGAGGATCAAGAGCGACGTTTCCGTAGGTAACGCCCTGCTTCTGGAGAATATTCACGGCTTCCTTCTTAGCGTCGTCCGTGTATGCGGCTTCGGCGTTAACACCCAAGACATTGACACCTTTGTCCTTATAGGTATCAGCAAGTTCTTGAAGCATTGGCATCTCCTGAATGCAGCCAGTACAGCCATTGAACCAGAAGGTCAGAACAGTGACCTTATTCTGTCCAAAGACGGTGTTGTCATAGGTGGTGCCGCTCGTAATATCTGTTGCCTTAAAGTCTGGGAAGGTATCGCCATCTTTGAGGTGAAGTTTTGATGCAGCCTCAGGTGGAACTGCAGCAGAATTCTGCTGCTCGGCAGTTGGAGCGGTTGTTGTGCCTGTGTTGCCAGTACCACCAACGCTGCATCCAACAAGCGCAACTGCCATAAGTAGGCCAGCGACATACGTCAGGGATTTTGTTACAAATTTTTTCATTTTTGTTCCTTTCTACCTTTTCTACGTACGAAACGTAGCTATACACGTTTTATGGCGCCTTACTTCATTGAGCTTGTCGCCTGCAGATCAGCCAAGTGCTTTGCTGTAGCAACCTTTTCCGACTGTTCGATTTTCTTGTTGATTAACAGGAGCTTTGCATCAATCGCATGAACAGGACATACCTTTATGCACTCTCCGCAGCGAATGCACTCAAGAGCTGCGTTATTCTTCGTAATATCTACGTCCATCTTGCATGTACGCGCACACTTTCCGCAGCTTACACAGGTCTTCTCGTCAACTCGATACTGCAAAATTGAGATGCGATTGAATAGAGAATAAAAAGCTCCGAGCGGGCAAATCCATTTGCAAAAAGGACGATAAAACATGATGCTCAACAGTACGACAGTTGCCAGAATGCTGAACTTCATCGTAAAAAGTGTGCCCAGAGCTGCCCTAATGCTGACATCTGCTAAAGAAAGCGGAATTGCTCCCTCAAGAATTCCCTGTGGACAAACATACTTACAGAAATAAGGCTCTCCCATTCCTACGGCATTTTGAATCAAAGCTGGTAGAGCCCAGACAAGTACAATTAATATGACGTACTTCAAATAGCGCAAGGCTTTGAGCTTTTTGGTGCTAAATTTTTTTGGGAATGGAATCTTGTGGAGAAGATCTTGTACCCAGCCAAATGGACAAAGAAATCCGCAGACAAACCTGCCCAGCAAAGTTCCAATGAGAATCAAAATACCCGTAATGTAATACGAGAAACTGAATTTAGAAGATCCAACTACTGCCTGAAATGCTCCAATAGGGCAAGCTCCCGTAGCTGCTGGGCAAGAATAGCAGTTAAGTCCAGGGACACAGACTGACTTTGCAGGACCAGTATAGATAGTTCCCTTAGCAAAATTTGTTAGGTGAGGGTTGGTTAGAAAGGTTGCGCATGCCTGCACGAAACCTCTTTTAGTGATAAATTCTCGCACTTTCTTTCCAAGAAATTTTATTCCTGAGAGCACTTTCACCGCAGGTCACCTAACCAATACCTACACACTCAAGGCAGATTCGTACTGCTTTTCCCAATACGGTATCAACCTCTCCGCGAGAAGCGCCATAGACTACAAATGCACATCCTAGCAGCAAAAATAGAATAGGCAGGATACGTAGGCGGCAGCTCCAGCCACAAGCTTGCTTTGATTTCATAGATACTCCCTTCTCCTAGATCTAGTACAACAGAAGGGGTGTTAAATCGCTGTTAAGCCGATTTAAATCTTCCAGGAAGATTGCAGATAGCTGCTTGAATATCGTTTGAATTTCTATAAATGTCATGGCAGTGGCAATGGCAATGGCTCTTAAATACATCTTGAATGTGGCTCAAGTGCGACCCAAAAGTTGCCATGAAATTTTTTATACAAATCTCCGAACTTATAAAATATGCAATCACATAAAACCGCAGGTACATAGCTTGTGAAAAAATCGGGCCTTCTCGTCATCGACTCAGGAGATAAATTTCAGATCTCCACAACACACCTATGACAGATAATCTGTCAAAAAGACGTATACATGACGTCGAAAATAGCTAAAACGTGCAGATTATCTTCATTTGATGTGTAATATGCCTGCAATTGTGCAGAATATCTGTCATAGGTGTGTTCCTTAGAAGCAGAATTTACCCATAGTTAAATTCTTTATATTTCTCTATTCATTATTCAGCATATTAAATATAGTTTATGCATATAAATGTATATCGGTTAGTGAGACCACCTAGCCGTCAGGCAAGATGCTCTAGTTTTCTGGTTGTTTTGACTAAAAGCTATACGATTCCCCAGTAAGACCTATTAAAACCGCACTATTTTGCGCTATTTCGTATGCCCAGACTGAAAAGCCGCCACCAACACGCTGCAGAAACGCAAAAGAACCCTCGCACCTGAAAGATGCGAGGGTTCTTCTTTGAAACGTTACGTCTACCTGCAGCTTAACGCTTGCAGCACGAGCTGCGCCCGATATACCTGCGGCTTAGCGCTCGCCGGCGGCGCGACGCTCAGCGTACTCGGCAGCAAGACGAGCCTGGATGTCGTGCGGTACCTGCTCGTATCCTGCCAGCTCAACGGTATACTCACCCGTTCCGCGCGAAAGGGACCTCAGCCTTGTAGCGTAATCGGTAACCTCAGCGTATGGAATCGTCGCCTTAATGGTAGTTTCACCAGCGGAAACACCGGTACCGGAAGACATTCCCTCTACGCGACCGCGGGAAGCGGAGACGTCGCCCATGACGGAACCTGCGTAGCTGTCTGGAACGGTAATCTCCAGGTGGGCCATAGGCTCCAGGAGAACAGGTTCTGCCTGGTCAACGGCCTTCTGGAAACCAATACGAGCAGCCGTCTTGAAGGCCATCTCGTTGGAGTCAACTGGGTGGTAAGAGCCCTCGTAGACAGCAACCTTAACGTCAATCATAGGATAACCAGCCAAAACGCCTTCGCGCATGGTCTCCTGGACGCCCTTATCAATGGCGGGGATGAAGCCGCGAGGAATGTGGCCACCTACAATCTCGTCGACAAACTCGTAGCCGGCGTCTGGGTTTGGCTCAATGCGCAGCCAGCAGTCGCCGTACTGACCGGAACCGCCGGTCTGCTTCTTATGCCGACCCTGAGCACTTGCAACTCGACGGATCGTCTCGCGATATGGGATGCGAAGCGCAACTTTATGTGCGGAAACGCCAGCTCGCTGCTCAAGACGCTCGAGAAGAACGGCTACTTGTGCCTCGCCGATTGCAGAAACAATGGTCTGGCCGGTGTCCTCGTCGCGCTCAACCTTGAGGGTTGGATCGGCGTCGGCGGCCTTCTCCAGGAACGCAAAGAGCTTGCCCTCGGTACCGCGCTCATCAGGCTCAATAGCCGTACGGTACAGGGAGTTGGGGAACCTGAATGCGGCGGCCTCAACCTTGCCGGTAACAGAGAGCGTGTCGCCCGTCATGGCCTCGAGCTTTGGAACTACCACGATGTCGCCGGCTGCGGCGGTGTTGACGTCAGCCGTCTCTTTGCCGCACATACGATACAGGTGAGAAAGGCGCTCGGGCTTGCGCGTACGAGCGTTGATAAGCTCGGCACCTGCAGAAATGGTACCCGCGAGCACCTTCACAAACGTAAGCTTGCCGTTCTGCGGATCTTGCAGCGACTTAAAGGCAAACGCAACAGGGCGCTCGTCATCAGGTGAAATATCAAGCTGCTCGCCGTTTACCAGCGGAATGCGGCCAAAGTCGGACATAGTTGGGAACCAACCATCAATGGCATCAAGCAGCGAAATAACGCCCTCTTCGCGGACACAGGAGCCGGAGAAGACAGGAACAAAAATGCGCTCCATAAGAGCCTTGCCCAGCAGGCCCTCAAGCTCTTCCTGCGTAATCTCTCCGCCCTCGAGGTAGCGCATCATCAGCTCGTCGTCTGCCTCAACAACCAGCTCGGTCAGAGCGGCGCGAGCGGCCTGGGCCTCTGCCTGGAACTCAGCAGGAATGTCGGTGACCTCGGGCTTGCCATCTACCAGCTTGCGAGCCTTCTGATGAACAACGTCAATGATGCCAGAGAAAGCCTCGCCGGAGCCCATTGGAATAGTTACCGCGCCAAGTGAGGAACCAAAACGGTCCTGGAGCATAGCCATTGCGGTCTCGTAGTCTGCATCAGGGCGATCCAGGCGGTTAATAAACAATGCGCGGCAGAGAGACAGGTCCTCGGCGGCAAACCAAAGCCTGGTAGTAATAGTGCCAGGTCCACTAGCTGCATCTACGACAAACAGCGCAGTCTCAACAGCGCTCATTGCCGAATAGGCGTCGCCTACAAAGTCAGGATAGCACGGTGCATCGAGCACGTTAATGCGTGTATTTTCCCAGGTAATCGGTGCGATAGTAGTAGAGATAGAGAATCCGCGCTCTGACTCTTGCGAATCGTAATCAAGCGTGGGCTTTGTGCCTGCGTGGCCGCCTAAACGAGTGGTTGCACCCGTCAGATGCAGCATTGCCTCGGCAAGCATGGTTTTGCCCACGCCACCTTGGCCCACCAGGACCACATTCTTTACCTTAGAAACATTTTTTTCGGCCATGATGCCTCCTCTGACTGCGGCAAGCAGCCGAGAAGGTCAGCCGATAGTTCGCGCCCGAGTCTAGCGCGATATGCTTCGGCCCTTCCTGCTACTTACCGAACAAGAAAACCTCTAGCCACCCTACCGTACCGCAAAGCGTAAAAAGAGACACCCACCATTCGATAAACGACATGTGGTGGGTGCCTCAAAGTTTCTTCTCGACAGAAGAATTTGTGCTATTACCGCAGGTAGACGATGCGAAATCGCAGAACGTCACCCGTGTGCATCACTAAAGTTAGATTCTAACTCCTCGGTGAACGGTGTTGTTGAAAATCAGGTAACCGATAATTGCGTTCACCAGCGACAGCGTGACAAAGATAATGTTTGGCAGCGTCTCGTTAATCACGCCCGTTGACGAGCTAAATGATTCGATAACCGGAACAATCATCATCATGAACGTTCCGCCGATAACAAACATGGAGCCCAGCGTGCCCGCAAGAGAAGATACGGTGACCGAAAGGCTTCTCTTGGTGATATCGATGACAGAAGTCCAGTCAAAGTTTGGTCGACGAATATCAATGGCCAGGCCAACGTTAGACACCAGGAACACAATGCAGAGTGGCAGAATGACGTTTCTCAGGGCCGTTTCAATGGTGATGTGACCAGGAATCAGGAAGAAAATCTGAGTCACAACACTAAAGATGAGCACGTAAAGCATGTTCACGGCAATCTTTGCGCCAAAAATCTGCTTTGAAGAAACGGGCATAGTTGCCATCAGCCAGTTTGAGCGGCCTTCCAGCGAATATGAAATGGCAGCAGAGTTGGCAGCGCAGAACATCGAGGTGCCAAACCAGGTGGTTACCATGCCAAAGATGGTTCTTGCCAAAGGTAGATAGCGCGGAACCTCGGACGCAGGAACAAAATAGGCCACGATAGACGACGTGCTAAAGAACAGAGAAATAAAGGCGAGAATAACCATCAATAAGCAGCCAAAAAGCATGTTTATAAAGACTGCTGGGTAACCCGTGATGGTCTGAATCTCTTTTCTGATCAGAGCAACAAAAGGCGTCGCGGACTTGGTGGAAATCTGTTTGGTGGTGAACTTCTTCTGGACCTTATCCTCGCTTACCAGCGCATTAATGCGGTCGTTGAAGCGAGAAATGATTGCCACAATTGCCGCAGGCGCTCCAACAGAAACCAGGACAAACATCAAAAAACTGACAAGGGAGCCGGAATTAAAGAAATCGGCAATCCATAGCGATGGAAGATAAACTACGCCAACTGAACTTGCAACGTTAAAGACGGTGTCACGGAAGTTATCCACCACACCTGGGACAAACTTGTCCGCGTTGAAAGATACCGTAAAGATAAAGAACAGATATGCAACCATAAAGAAGAGGCCAAAAACGCCACCGATGACCATTCCCAAGTTCTTAAAGTGCAGCTTTGCAGCAAGGGCTGCAACCGCAAA
>CAUORV010000074.1:0-6785 GCA_963507085.1 uncultured Atopobium sp. | reverse complement strand
CTCCATGCCCGCGACAAGAGGACGAAGGTATGTCAGAGCAGCGTCGGTAACGTTGAAGCCGTCCTCGGAAATCATTTCTCGAGGTACAAGCTTTACCTTGTTTGCAACATCGGCAACAGGAGTGGTGCGAATCTCTGCGGTATATGGGACATCCGAAATTCGGTGAACGCCAACCATAACGCCCGTTTTACCTTGGAGCGCCGCTTCAACTCCTGCGGCACCGAGCGCCTCTGCCTCGTCTAAGTCAACTTTACTAGCAGCGTGCGAGGCACAGCGCTGCAGCGTATTGAGCTCAATGCCGCGAGACTTTACGCCTAGCTGATCCTTGGCCAGCTGCGACAAGTAAGCTGCTGTTCCAGACTGCGCTGCAAGGTGACCAAACGTGTCAATTGCAACAGACTTTGCATCAAAAAGGAAACTACCATCTGCATGATGGACACCCTCGCTGACGACTACAATCACGTTGTTTTTCTCGCGAAGTCGCTGTTCAATAACAGAAAGTAGTGCATGCTCATCAAGAGGAATCTCTGGCAGGAGCACAAAATCCGGAGCAGTTCCGCAAATATCTTGCGCGAGCGCACCAGCGGCCGTGAGCCAGCCGGCGTCGCGGCCCATTGCCTCGATGAACGTTACATTTTTGCTGTTGTAAACGCCTCCGTCGCGGGTGAGCTCGGCGGTTACGGATGCGACGAATCGCGCCGCGCTGCCAAAGCCAGGGGTGTGATCAGTGCCTTCGAGGTCGTTGTCGATAGTTTTTGGCACGCCAACAACACGAACGGGACTTTCTACCTGATCAAAGTAGCGAGACAGCTTGTCTGTGGTGTCCATGGAATCGTTGCCGCCGATGTATAGCACGGCGTCTACCTGGTATTTCTTGAGCTGCGCATCGATCTGCTGGTAAATAGGGGAGGTTGCCGCGGGTTCTGAGCTGGAAGCAAGATCCGTCCCAAGTTCCGGCAGCTTAAAGCGACAGCTGCCCAACCAGCTCGATGGTGTTTTTCTTAGGAGCTGAAGGTTCTTCTCGCCAGGATTTGTGGCAGCTTGTTCGGACGCTTTCGGTTCAGATACGGTGAGCTCAAGCGCTTCCGTTAGGTCAACAACGTTATCCTCAAGAAACCCTTGGATTCCGTTGCGCATCCCGAGTACGCGAAGACCCTGGGCGTGAGCGGCGCGAACAACGCCTGCAAGCGACGCGTTGATGGCGGCGGTTGGTCCGCCCGACTGTCCGACCAGGATTGTGCGAATTGCGTGCTCTGATGTGGTGTTCATGGGTGCCTCGGATTCTCGAGAGTTGACGTATCAAGTATACCCGCGGTCGAAGGTCGCGATGTTAGTGAGACGCCTTGAGGAAAAAGTGATTTTCCTCAATAAATCGTATGAGCTGCAGTGCTGTAATATCGACTGATGGGGGATTGGCACGAATCTGCAGATAAAGTGAGGCTTGATGGCTCGGATGCATTGTGAAATGGCTTAGGCAATGTGATTTGAACTCATCTGTGTTTGCTCAATTCATATTTTTGCATAAGTGCTGTCTTATATACATAATTATGAATGAAGATATATCAAAGATTTAATTACCCTAAATTTCAGGATTAAGCAAACACATCTAAGTCAGATAATCTGCAAAATCAAAGGTGAAAAACACATCAAATGAAGATATTCTGCATGAGATGAGCGTTTTAGGCGGAATGTATAGGCATTTTCAGCAGATTATCTGACATAGGTGTGTTCGAGCGTTTCGAAGCTAGACACGACCGCGCTTTTGAGACCCGTGTGCCCGCAAAGAACATCGCACGCGGCGAGAAACCCGCAGGTCTCGCAGCCGTTTCCTGTCCCATGCCGCGCTCGCACCCGACGCCGTACCCGCCGCGTCGCGCTCGCACCCGACGCCTGACCGCTGCGCTGCCCGTCACGCGCCCGCCGCACGCGCGCACAAAAAAGCCGCACCTCAAATGAGATGCGGCTTCGTAGCTTCTAGCAGCCTAAACGACGTTGCAGCTCGGTCGGGCCGGACGCACGCCGTCTAGCCCACAACCTGCGGGTTTAGCGAAGGTTGTAGAAAGCGTCCATGCCCAGGTACTCAGCACCGTCAGCGAGGTCGTCCTCGATGCGGAGAAGCTGGTTGTACTTAGCAACACGCTCGGTACGAGCAGGTGCACCAGTCTTGATCTGACCAGCGTTGGTTGCAACAACAAGGTCAGCAATGGTGGTGTCCTCGGTCTCACCGGAACGGTGGGAGACGACTGCGGTGTAACCTGCGCGCTTAGCCATCTCGATAGCCTCGAGGGACTCGGTCAGGGTACCAATCTGGTTGACCTTGATGAGGATGGAATTACCAGCGTGAACCTCAATGCCCTTCTTCAGGCGCTGAGTGTTGGTAACAAAGAGGTCGTCGCCGACGAGCTGGATCTTCTTGCCCAGACGCTGGGTAAGGATCTTCCAACCATCCCAGTCTTCCTCTGCAAGGCCGTCCTCGATGGAGACGATTGGGAACTTCTCAACCATTTCCTCGTAGTAAGCAACCATTTCCTCGGAGGTAAGGGAGCGACCCTCGCCCTTGAGGTCATACTTGCCGGTCTCCTTGTTATAGAACTCAGAAGAAGCTGGGTCCATAGCAAAGCGGAAGTCCTTGCCAAGCTCAAAGCCAGCAGCCTTAACAGCCTCGGAAAGAAGCTCAAGTGGCTCCTCGTTGGACTTAAGATCTGGAGCAAAGCCGCCCTCGTCACCAACACCGGTGTTGAGGCCCTGGGACTTCAGAGTGTCCTTGAGGGTGTGGTAAACCTGTGCGCACCAGCGAAGAGCGGTGGTGAAGTCAGGAGCACCAACAGGCATAATCATGAACTCCTGGAAGTCAACGTTGTTGTCAGCGTGGACACCACCGTTGAGGACGTTCATCATAGGAACAGGAAGAGTGTGAGCGTTTGCGCCACCGAGGTAAGCGTAAAGTGGAAGCTCAGCAGAAGCAGCTGCAGCGTGAGCAACAGCAAGAGAAACGCCGAGAATAGCGTTTGCACCAAGGCGACCCTTGTTTGGAGTGCCGTCAAGCTTGATCATAGCGAGGTCAAGGCCGCGCTGATCCTCTGCGTCCCAACCAATAACGAGGTCGCGGATCTCAGTGTTGACGTGCTCGACTGCCTTCAGAACGCCCTTGCCCAGGTAACGGCTCTTGTCGCCGTCGCGAAGCTCTACAGCCTCGAACTCACCGGTAGAAGCGCCGGAAGGAACGATTGCACGACCAAAGGAGCCGTCGTCAAGAACAACCTCAACCTCAACGGTTGGATTGCCACGGGAATCGAGGACCTCACGTGCGTGAACATCAAAAATCTGGCTCATAGCTCACCTTTCTTTAGGTTTAACATTTTGCTGATTGCACAGACATAACTAGTATACCCATTCTGTTATGAGGTGTGTATTGTAATTACACATAGTATTAGGTTAGGAAGATATAATATTTGACCAGGCAGACGCACTGTCCACCTGGCCAATTAGAAAATACCTGCAGAATCGTTTGGCAAATATATAAATTATTTCTGTGGATAAACAACAACCAGCAGCATCTTGAACTCTTCTGGAGCCTGAAGTGCATGTGGATGGCCAAGTGGCATCACAATGGACTGACCGGCTTCAAGGGTGTAAACGTCGTCATCGATGGTGATGTTCGCGCGTCCCTCAAGAATGGTGACAAAAGCGTCGCCACCTGCGCGGTGGCTTGCAATCTCTTCACCTGCGCCAAAACCAAAAAGGGTGACGCTGACGGCATCGTTCTGCGCTAGGGTCTTGCTAATGACCTGGCCAGGAAGGCATGCAACCTGCTCTTTAAGAGTTACTACAGTTTTTGCGTCGATGTTCTTCATGACACCAGGAATCAATTCTTCGGACATACTAACCTCCAACGGTAAATGTTATCGATGACTAGCATTTACCCGAATCAGCCGTCTTCAATCAGTAAATTTCCAAAAAATCGCAGGTAGAAATTGCTTTTTTTAAAGCAATTTGCTGAGCAGCGAAGTCATCTTTCCCTGAGAGACCACAATCACGTGATGCATCGCGCGCGACAGGGCGGTATAGAGCCTACGGCGAGAAATTCCGTCTGCTTTATACACTTCCTCTTGCGCATCGGCCACGATAACCTGATCAAATTCAAGGCCCTTCGCTAACGCTAGGTCAAGAATAACAACGCCCTTCGCGGGGAGGGAATCGTGGCTGGTGAGCACCTTGGCCGCAGACCCTTCCAGCTGTTTGGCCAGCCAGCGAGCACGAGACTTCTCGGTACACACAATGGCGGTCAGCCCATCAAACTCTTGCGCCTGCTCAACAAGGGACTTCATCGTCTGCAGGTACTCGACGCGCTCAGCATCCTTGTTGTCGGCTACCACCTCAAAGAACTCAGGCTTTTTGCCGCCGCGTTGAACAGAGCTTGTCTGGCCTCGCTCTTCTTCGCTTAAAAGCGAGGTAAACAGCGCGGTAATCTCAGGAGAGGAGCGGTAGCTGGTCAGAAGCTTGCAGGTAGAAACTGCGTCCTCGCCATGTGTTGCGGTAAAGATTTTCTCAATCTGCTCAAATGTTGCGGTATCTTCCCAAATTGCCTGGTTAGAGTCACCCAAAAGCAGGAAGTGCGCGCGCGAGAAATACTTTCCAAGCACCATAAGCTGCGTTTCGGTGTAGTCTTGGACCTCGTCAATCATGACAAACTTGACGTTTTTCTCGCCAGCTCCTGTGATAAGAAGACGCAGGTAAACGCATTCGGCACCGCTTAGTGCGGAGGCGTTGAGCATGCGCATGCCAATGCGGTCGATGCGGAGCCAGGAAGCGGACTCGATGACCTCGTGCGCAGAGGCAAAACGCCAGTTGAGGAACTCGCGGGTGCGCGCCAGGACTTCTTCCTCGTCGGAAGGACTGATGGTGCGACCAAAGACCTCAAGCTGCTGCTCAACGTCAAGGGAGAGCATCTCTTCCTGGATTTCGTCGTTGTGAGCCATCTGGCCAAGTCTGCGCTCCAGGCGGGTGTGGAGCTCGTCTTTGGCAAGTGCAATGAGGCGCGGTCCAACAGGGAATTGCGAGAACTTTGCCACAGAACTAGCCACCTGAGCTGGCTTAATGAGCGTAGTGCCCTCAACAGAAATGGCCTTGAAGTCATCTTCATAGAGCTCAAGTACGGCAAGCTGCTCTTCAAGTTTCTTCAGAGACTCGGGGTTGTTGTGGGCGCCCGAAGCGTGGTCGGCCAGACCCAAAGCCTTGAGAAAAGAATCCCAGGTAAATACCTGCGGATTGTGCTCGCCCATGCTGGGCAAAACGGTATTGATGTAGCGACCAAATATCTCGTTAGGAGTGAACAGGTATACCTGATCTGCGGTAAGTGTGGTGCGCTGCTGGTAGAGAAGGTACGCAATACGCTGCAGCAAAACGGACGTTTTACCCGAGCCTGCAATGCCGTTGACCAGCAGAACCGGTACGTCTTCGTGCCTAACCACAACGTTTTGTTCACGCTGGATAGTTGCAGTGATGGCCTGCAGCTTCTCGGTGTGCTGACGCTTTAGTGCGGCAAGCAGCAGAGAGTCTTCAATGGCAACTGTTGTGTCAAAGTAGAGGTTCAGCTTGTCGCGCGTGATGTCAAACTGTCGTCTAAGTTCCAGTTCAACTGTTCTTTTCTTACCGTCTACCTGGTACGACGTAGTTCCCATCTCTTGGTTGTAATATGTCTCGGCAACAGGGCTGCGCCAGTCAACAATAAGCGGCGTACGGTCTTTGTCCGTAATGCCCGCCGCACCAATGTATACATCGCGAGAAGGACGTCCGGGTCGCATTTTGAGCGTGACCTTAGCAAAGTAAGGCTGCCTCAAGAGGATTTCGACTCGACCGAGTTTCTCGACAGTAAAATCGTGGTACTGGTTGTAGGTATCAATAACGCTGTTGAGCGTCTCAATGGCCGCAAGGGTCTCGATGGTTTCGTCCGCTCCGCCAAAGTCCGGGCGGATTTCTTCACTCATCTGACGAAGGTCTCTAGCTGCATCCTTTTGCGTGGTGTTGAGTGTTGTGTCCAAATCCTCACGAATCTCAACAAGTTTTTGATAAACGCGGGAGAGGTGCTCTTGCTCTTGCTGGTGGATTGGATCCATGATGCTCCTAGATAGTTGCGTCTTCGATGCGGCGGCGCAACTCGTCAATGCCCAGGCCGGTCTCGGATGAGGTAATAATGGCCTGTTCAGGGGTGATGTGGAATGCCTTACGCAGGGCGGCCGCGGCTTGGTTTTGCTTGCCGCGTGCAATCTTGTCTGCCTTGGTAAACGCAACTACAAAGGGCAGCTCAGCCTCTTGGAGAAAGCTGATCATCTGCAGGTCAAGCTTTTGAGCTTCATGCCTGATGTCAACAAGGCTAATGACCAGGTTAAAGCTACGTTCTTGCTCAAAATAGCCGCCAATGAGGTCTGCCCAGCGCTGTTTTTCTTGGCGAGAAACTCGTGCAAATCCGTATCCAGGCAAGTCTACAAATTTGACGCCATCAACGTCAAAGAAGTTGATATTAGCGGTTTTACCTGGAACGCTTGAAACTCGTGCAAGCTGTTTTCTGCCAATAAGTTTATTTAAGAGGGAAGACTTTCCCACGTTTGAGCGACCCACAAAAGCCACCTCTGGGGTCTCTGGAGAAGGAAGTTGTGAAATTGCCCCGTATGATGCCTCATATTGTGCGGTTTCATACTTAAGACCCATGATGCCTCCCATTGCGCTTCAAAAACGTAAGGTATTATTTTAGCGCAAACTGGGAGGCAGCTAACAATCCATTCATC
>CAUORV010000073.1:0-6839 GCA_963507085.1 uncultured Atopobium sp. | reverse complement strand
CAGCACCTCGTGGCCGTATTCTGGACAGAAATGGCGTGGAGATTGTTACCAACAGACCAAGTCCAACGGTAGTAGCTCGAGCAGATGTTGCAGAAGACTACATTAAACTGCAGATTCTTGCCAACCTTTTGGGCATGCCCATGCTGGCGGTGCGCAGAAAAATTATGGATACTTCCGATGGTGCTCAGGCGCTTCGTACTGTTTCGGTAGACGTATCCAGGCGCGTTGTTGCCTACATTTACGCTCACGGTGCTTTGCTAGATGGCGTTTCAATTGAAGAACGTACGCAGCGTGCCTATCCAAACGGATCCCTTGCAGCTCATGTTGTAGGCTATACCGGCACTGTTACGCAAGAGCAGCTTGAAAGCAGTAAAACTGCAGATGGCGGCTTTGTATATGCGCACGGCGATATCGTCGGACAAACAGGCGTGGAGTATCAGTACGAGTCTGCACTTCAGGGCGTTCGTGGAGAGCAGACAGTATATGTTGACGCCGCAGGTAACGTATTGTCTCACTCAACGTCTATTGCCCCTCAGAGTGGATCAGACGTTGTCTTGACTATTGACGCTAACATTCAAAAAGCTGCAGAAGCATCGCTTGTCAGTGTTATCAACACGGTTAGGTCCCAAGATTTCCAGGGTCGTAGTGCAAGCGTGGTTGCGCTTGATTGCACTAACGGCGAAGTCATTGCTATGGCAAGCTATCCAACGTATTCTCCTTCAATGTTTGTTGGTGGTATTGCCAGCTCTGACTGGGATACGCTTTCTTCTGAAGAGGCAAACTACCCGCTGATGAACCGCGCTATTGCCGGTCAGTATCCAACTGGTTCTACCATCAAAGCGCTTACTACCTTTGCCGGACTCAAGTACGGTATCTGTGATGGAAATTCCAGCTGGTATTGCACAGGTTTTTGGACAGGATTTGGCGAGCAATACGGTATGCATTGCTGGCTGCTTTCTGGCCACGGTACGGTTAACCTCATTACCGGTATCACTAACTCGTGCGACATTGTTTTTTACGAGATTGGCAAGGGCTTCTTCTACAACAACGAACATCCCGAGGGCATGCAGGAGACGTTCCGTGCCTTTGGACTTGGTGCTCTTTCTGGTATTGACCTTCCAGAAGAGGCGTCTGGTCGCGTTCCAGATGCAGAGTGGAAGTGGAATTACTTTACCAGCTCGCCTGATGATGCTCGTAAGTGGCAGGGTGGTGACAACTGTAACCTTGCTATTGGCCAGGGCGATCTGTTGGTAACCTGCCTTCAGATGGCAAATGCGTACTGTGGCATCGCAAACAGAGGTCCAATTTATAAGCCACATGTTCTGAAGAGTATTAACGCCAGAAACGGTAATGGCTCTGTTATTGAGTACAAAAACGAGGTCATTCTGTCGCCAGAAGAAAAAGATGAACACCGAGACATTGTTGCTCGCGGTCTTTATGGCGTTGTCTACGAGGAATCCGCTTCTCAGACTATCCACTGGACCAATCTTGATGTCACGGTTAATGGCAAGACGGGTACTGCTGAGCAGCAGTCTATTGGCGAGCCAGTTGGTTGGTTTGTTGGCTACGCACCTGCTGATAAGCCTAAGTATGTTGTTGCCGCCAACCTTGACTGTGCGCCTTCTGGTGCAGGTTCTGGTATGTATATTGTTCGAGACGTCTTTGGCGCAATTTATAATCAGCCAGACAATGTTGGTAGGTAAGGAGGCGAGAAACCCATGGCACTTGATTCATCTGCAGTTACAAAACAGAGAATGAACTCTCCCTTTAGAAGGCGTGGAGGTATTCCTTCAGGCGGTCTTGCTAAGAAAGAGAGGCTTACTGGTAAGAATGTTCTGAACAATCTTTATCTAGCGCAGCTTGTTCCCGCGGCTCTTCTCGTCCTCATTGGTATTGTGGTTATTTGGACCGCATCAATGAACATTGCCGAAGCTAGTTTTCCTAGGCATCTTCTTGGTATTGGCCTGGGCCTTGTTTTTGCCACGCTTATGTGGCGCTATGACTATAGAGCACTAGCAAATATGACAAACGTGCTGCTTGTTGGCGTTGTTGTATTGATGATTTTGCCTAAGGTTCCAGGCTTTGGTGTCTCGGTCAAGGGTATGACTGGTTGGGTTAATATCCCGTTTGTTGGCTTTAGATTTCAGCCGTCTGAGCTGGGAAAGATTGTCACAATCTTCCTTATGGCTTCAGTGTGCGCTCAGTATAACGGCAAGGTAGAAACACTTAGGGACTATGTAAAGCTTTGTGGAACGCTGATGGTTCCATTTGGCTCCATTATGCTTTTGCCTGACCTGGGAACTGGTCTGATTATTTTGGTTATCGGAGCTACTATCATCATTTGCTCCGGCGCAAAACGTTCTTGGATTCTTGTGACCGTTCTGTTGCTCGTTGCCGTTGTAGCTCTTGTTGTTGTGACCTCAATGATTCCTGGTATTCCTCACATTCTTAAGGAGTACCAGATGAAGCGTCTTACCGTCTTTTTGGATCCATCTGTTGATCCTTCGGGAGATGGTTATAACCTGCAGCAGGCAAAAATTGCCGTAGGTTCTGGTGGCTTTATTGGAAAAGGACCGGGTAACGCTACACAGGCAAGTGGTCGATTCTTGCCTGAGGCACACACAGACTTTGTTTTTGCGCTCTTCTCGGAAGAGTTTGGCTTCCTTGGTGCATTCATTATGCTTTCGCTTTTTGCGTGGATGATTTTTGCAACCATTCTGTTTGCTATGAAGACCGAGAATACCTTCTCTAAGCTGGTGCTTGTTGGTTGTGCAGCCATGTGGTCGTTCCAGGTTTTGCAAAACGTTGGTATGTGTATTGGCATCATGCCTATTACCGGTATTCCTCTGCCTTTTATCAGCTTCGGATCTACATCGATGATTGCCCAGCTTGTCTCTGTAGGAATTGTTCAGTCAGTTTACAGACATAGAACTAAGGCGGCATAAGCTATGGCAAAAAGAAACAGCTTAGGGAAGCTTGCAACTTCTGTACTGCAGGAATTCCGCGGCTCACTTTCATCTCTTGAGCCAACTTACACGCACATCTATGTTGATTCTCTTGCCTCTGAAGAGGCAATTCTTGCTGTTCATACGTATTTTATGCCAGAGAGAACAGATGCTACGGTACGTGTTTCTAAACTTGCCGATGGTGTCTCGTTTACTTCTGGTGGCACTGGTCGTGCGGGAAAGAACGCCGCTATTCCTGATATTGCGGTGATTATTCCTACACCAACATCACAGTATGAGGATGCCCTTACCATGTTGGTAAGCCATTCAATTCCATGTGCTGTGGTTGTTGAGTCTGCAGTTGAAGCGCCAAAAATTGCTGATACGCTTTACAACACAGGACTGATTAGCATTGTTGCAGGTACTACTGAAGAAGTGCTCTTTGATCGACTCTCTTCATGGATTGCAACTGCAACAGAAAAATCAGTTTCTTTTGCGGCAGCATACCCTCTTTGTAGAGCTCAAGTAGTCAAGCAGATAACTGCTGCTTGCGCTAAAGAAAATGCAGCTATTGGTGCTGTGGCCTTTGTTCCTGGCTCTGACATGCCGCTGATGACTGCGCGTCAGATTAGACTTGCGCTTGATATTACTGCTGCGTATAACATCAATATGAGTGTTGAAACCATCGCCGAACTTCTCGGCGTTGTGGGTGCGGGCTTTGGATACCGTACAGTTGCACGCACGGTCGCAGGCACAGTTCCAGGATTTGGCTGGGCGCTTAAGGCTGGCATGGGGTACGCAGGAACTCACACTACCGCCCGCGTCATTAACGCGTACGGTCGCAAAATTGCCCAGAAGCGCGATGGGGTAGCAACTGATTCTACAAGCAAGACCAGCACCTCGAGTGCTTCTACAGACGCAGCTGCAACAGTAGATTCAAATTCACAATCAAATACCGTAGAGATACCAACCACACAGTCCCTCGCTAAAAGATAGAAAGTAGACTATCGTGCGTGTTAAACGAGAAAATCTCTTCCATCTAATTGAGCCCATGCTTCCGCATGTCGAGAAACCCTCTAGATATTTGAATCATGAGTGGGGAGCGGTAGAGGAGCAAGAAGGCCCTTTTCACGTTTGTATGGTTTACGCCGACGTGTACGAGGTTGGTCAGCCTAATCTGGGCATTGCCATTCTCTATAACGCTTTGAATAAGGCACCTCATATTTCTTGTGAGCGCGCCTATCTGCCTTGGACTGATATGGCAGCTCTCATGCGTAAGCGTAATGTTCCTCTGCTTTCTTTGGAGGGCGCCGCACCTTTAGCATCTTTTGATGTGGTGGGCTTCACCCTTGCACATGAAATGATTGCTACCAATATTATAGAAACGCTTGATTTAGCAGGTATCCCAAAGCTTTCCGAAGAGCGTGATGAAGAAGATCCGCTTATTTTTGGTGGTGGCCCATCTGTTTGGAACTCAGAGCCTGTAGCTCCGCTTTTTGATGCCATTCTTTTAGGTGATGGCGAAGAAGCGCTGGTAGAGATGTGCGAGTGCGTAAGAACTTCCAAGCTGGACGGGGCTTCTCGCCAAGAGATTTTGCATAGGCTGTCTCAGATTCAGGGCGTTTACGTGCCATCGCTCTATCAGATTGTGCATGATGACACTGCAACACGCTGGGGTTATGCGGTTCCTAAAGAGGGAAGTGACGCTCCAAGCGTGGTTTATAAGCGCTGTCTGCCAGATCTTTCGGTGACTGACCCTGTGGCTCAGCGCATTGTTCCGTATACCGAGATTGTGCAAGACAGGCTGGCGCTTGAGATTCAGCGCGGCTGTGCTCGTGGCTGCAGGTTTTGTCAGGCTGGTATGACGTATCGCCCTGTTCGTGAACGTCCAGCTCAGCAAATTGTTAAAGCAGGCGAAGAAGGCCTTTTGAAGAGTGGCTATGACGAGGTTTCACTTACGTCCCTCTCTACAACAGACCACTCTCAGTGTGGCTATATTCTTCGCCGTATGAATTCTGACCTGCGTAAACGTGGCGTGCGCATCTCTATTCCGTCACAGCGTATGGACGCGTTTGGCGCGGAGATGGCAGACGCTGTTTCTACTTCAAGACGCGGTGGCCTAACGTTTGCGCCAGAAGCGGGTTCTCAGCGTATGCGCGATGTTATCAACAAGAACGTCACCGAGGATGATCTTGAATCCGCTGCAAGAAACGCGTTTGAAAACGGTTGGCGCCGCATGAAGCTCTACTTTATGATGGGCCTTCCGACTGAGACTGACGAGGACATTCAAGCCATTCCCGCAGTTGCAAAGCGTATTTTAGATATCGGTCGAGAAATTGGTGGTAAGGGTGTAACTGTTTCTGCCTCTGTCGCTGTGTTTGTGCCCAAGTCTTATACACCATTTCAGTGGGTGGGCCAGATTTCTCGTGAGGAAGCTCAGCGAAGACAGCAGTTGCTCTTGTCCTCAAACCACGATAGGGGACTTAAGATTGCCTACCATGATTCTGGAACGTCTCTGGTAGAAGGTACGCTTTCAAAGATGGGGCGCGACGGTTTTGATTTGATTTACCGGGCTTGGAAAAATGGTTGTAAGTTTGATGCATGGACCAGTGAGTTTAACCTTGATGCTTGGAATGCAGCTGCAGAAAGTCTGGGTTTCTCGCTGTCTGATATTGCAACAGAAACCTTTGATATCCAGGCAAAACTTCCTTGGGATCACACATCTCCTGGCGTGTCCAAGGGCTACTTACAGCGAGAATATCGTCGAGCATTGGATGAAGTTACCACACCTGATTGCACGTTTACCTCTTGCACAGGATGTGCGGTATGCCAGACTTTGAAGGTCGACAACGTTTTGATGGGGGTGCGCTCATGACGGATACGCAGCTAGAGAGCGTAGCTCCTGAGGTGGTTGAGCTGGTGAAGAAAGACTGGCGCGCTGGTAGGCCACAGATTCAGCCAGAGATTATGACAGAACGTGGCGCAGAGATTTTTAGGCTTCGCGTGGCTTACAAGAAAGACGATCGCCTTGCGTTTTTAGGACACCTTGAACTTATTGGTACCATTGAGCGCTGTGTTCGTCGAGCTCAGCTGCCATTTAGGGTGGGCAATGGCTTTGCAAAGCGCATGGGCGTTCAGTTCTCTCAGGCGCTTCCCGTTGGTGCTTCGTCAGAGGCGGAGTACTTTGACTTGAAGCTCACCGAATATGTGGACCCGGATGAGGCGCTCGAGAGGCTGTTGTCGGCAACGCCTCCCGCACTTGCTCCGTTTGCTGCCAACTACGTTGATCGGTCTCTGCCAGCGCTTGAAGCATGGTTGAATGCTGCTCACTGGAGATGCGACATTTTGGGAGACGGTCTTAAGTCCGAGGCGTTGCGTTGGGGGTTTGAGGATCTTCTCGCCAAAAAAGAGCTGACGTACATGCGCGGTGACAAGCAAAAAGTGGTCAACTTAGAGACAACGTTTGCTGGTTACAGCATCTCTGAGAGCTCATCTAATACGTGCATTTCATTTGAGCTTGATACGTTGCAAGATCCACGGGCAGCGCTTAGACCTGCGGTTTTGATCTACGAGGCGCAAAGAATTGCAGCTCAAGCAGGAGTGGATGGACTGCAAGGTATTGACTCGTTGAAGGTATGTCGCACCTCACAGGCACATGTTTCAGAAAATGGACTCCTTGTGAAGCCTCTATAACATGTAGTTTTGTCTTGGAATTTTCTGAAATATGCAGTAGACTATTTCGAGTTGTGTTTCTCGCCGAGGGACATGGGACACCGACAGTTTCCCGCGGATGCCACAGGTCACGGCGGCGAAGATCTTTGCTCGGATCTTCAGAAATGCAAAGATAGTATTAATCGTTGCAAGAATCAGCAATGAAGGGTTACACACATGTAC